>JADFHH010000051.1 GCA_022567275.1 Pseudomonadota bacterium
GCCGTAGCGTCCCGCGCTGGTATCGACGCGTCGAAGGTTGAGCTGGTCACGATTACGGAGGCGGCGCAGTCGGCTGCGTTGGCCAGTGGCAGGATCGACGGCATCCTCGGTTGGACGACCTACCACTCACCACAGGTTGCTGAACTCACCGGCGGCGTCGGTCAGGTCTTGTGGTCGGACTACAACTTCGACCTGATGAACCTCTCGATTATCGCGAGTGACGACATGATCGCCAATGACCGCGACATGATATGCGCCATCGTACGTGTTTCCATGCGTGCTCTCGAGTACGCGATAGACAATCCCGACGAGGCGATCGACGCTCTGATGGGCGAGTTCGCCAACCTGAACCGGAACATAATGTTGGGACAGCTCGTCAACATGTTCGAGCTCATCGGAACTCCCAACACCGAAGGCAAGCCGCTCGGATGGGTATCGGAGGACGACGTCGCATCAGCTATCGGTGTGCTCAGCGAAGCCGGAGAGCCGCTCCAGATCGGCACGGTCAAGGCATTAGACTCGGCGCTGTCGGTCAACGGCATTTCGCCGAGTGGCGAAAACGCCCGCGTTGCCGGAGGATCGTTCGAAAATATGGATGACGGCGGCTTTTCCTGGGAACGCACCGATCTGGTCGAGCCGCTCAAGGGCGAGCTGAGCTGACGACACGCGTGTGACACGCACAATGGATACCATTAATGGGCCGCGACCCTAGACGTCTTCGCACCTATGGGCGGCGCAAGGGGCACCGCCTCTCCGCGCGCAAGACGCGGCTGCTGGACGAGCTGTTGCCAAAACTGCGCCTCGATCTGGAAGCGCCGCCGCCCGCGCCCCTCGCCAGCCTGTTTCCCGGCTCCCACTCGCAAGTCTGGCTGGAGATCGGCTTTGGCGCCGGCGAACATCTGGTGTGGCAGGCGCAAGCGAACCCGCATATCGGCTTTATTGGCTGCGAGCCCTTCATCAATGGCGTGGCCACCCTGCTGGGCGAGATCGATGCGCGCAAGCTCGCCAATATCCTGATTCATGACGGCGATGCACGCGAAGTGCTCGACTGGCTGGGGGACGCGTCGCTGGCGCGGATTTTTCTGCTCTATCCCGACCCCTGGCCCAAGGCGCGCCATCACAAGCGCCGGCTGATGTCGCCGCGCACGCTTGCCGCATTCGCCAGGGTGATGAATCGCGACGCGCAATTGCGGGTCGCCAGCGACAGTGGCGATTATGTGCGCACCACCCTGGAAGCCGTGTTCGCCGGCAAGGATTTCGAATGGCTGGCCGAGGGGCCTGCGGACTGGCGCGCGCGCCCGCCCGACTGGCCGCAAACCCGCTATGAGAAAAAAGCGCTCGGCGAGGGGGGCAAGGCGCATAGTCTGATTTTCAGGCGGGTTTGACCTTTGCCGGTTAATCCGGCCAGCTTTCATCGCGCCAATTCATCGCCATTCTGTTTCAAATCTCAAAAATGCCGTGCGGGGTCTTGTCTGTTGCCAAGGACGCGAACAATCAAAATACCGCTCCAGGATGACGGATAATAGATTGAATGAGAGCGGTATTCGTAACGGCGCAAACCGGATTTGATAAAGGCATAATCATTGCCCCAGCCTTGATTTTCCGCCAGCACCTCGAATTTCTCATGCAAGCCGGAAACATATTCGCGTGCCGTATCGGTGCCATAATTCAAGATGGAATATTCGTAGATGTCTTCAATCTCATTTTCAGCCCTGTTCGTGAGTTTATATTTTCCCATCCTGCCGCAATTTTTTTTCAACCCGCTTCATAATATCGGGAATGGAATTTTCACTCACACCGCTGTTCAACCCTTCATCGATCAGGGAACGTAATTCGCGCTCGGCCAACCTGCGGTCCTGGTCACGCCTGATCAGATCGCGAAAATATTCGCTGTCGTTGCCATAGCGTCCAGAGTTGATCTGGGCTTTAACCCAGTCTTCCATTGCTTCGGGAATGGTGATCGTTTTTCGCATCATCGCCATAATTAAATCTCCTTCGCAACAATATGCCATATGACGAGAGTATGACGCAAATCATACTTTTCGATATATTCTGTTTCAATAATTCCATATTGGCCATTATCCGATAGGGCCGGTTAATCCGGCCAGCTTTCTTCGCGCCAGTCCCGTGCGCCGTGAATGACGCGCAGGATCGTGATCGTCTCATGGCCCCTGGGCTCATTGCCAAGGGCGTAGGCGACGATGTAGGGCAGGCCGGAAACGACTTTCTCATAGGTGCCGGTTACGCGCCCCTTGCGGCCTGTCGGCATGGCCGCGAGGTCATGAATTGTCTGTTCGATATTGTCCGCGACCTTGTTGGCCGCAAGGGGATTATCCCGAGCGATGAAGGCCACAATGCCATCGAATTCATCGAGTGCGTCACCAGACCAGTCAACCCGCCTCACTTTGTTTTGGTGGCGTTATCGATGGTTTTCCTGATGCGGCGCATGGCTTTGTCATGCGGCACGACGCGTTCCGCCTTCATATCGTCCAGGCCGCGCTCGATGCCCGCGACGATTGCCAACTCGCGCTCGACATAATCGCCAATGGCTTCCCCGGCGAGGAATGATTTTGTGCGGCGGGTCCGCTCGGCAAGTTCGCCGAGGCGATCCTTGAGTTCCGCTGGCAGCCGGACAGTCAAGGTCGTGCTGGTCATGTCGTCGGTTCCTGTGTGCTGATGTGTACATATTAACATAATAAGCAGGATAATGACAACATTGATCAAAACTACCTATCCTGTTCCATGCTCCATATTATATTATGTCGTGTCAATCAGTGCTTGAACGGCGCGCGAAACCGCGTATATTACTCCCAACTCATGGTTTGAATTTAATCAGGAGTGGGCCCGCCGGTCCGCTCTTTTTGTTTATGTGGGGTTGGGCGGGAGCGGTCATGGCGCAATCGCCGCTAAATATGGATGAGAGATTTTTTCGCGAGAGCGGGCAAGCGGCGGCTATAGCCGCGATGGCCTTGCCGGTCTTGCAGGAGCTTGGCTTTGATCTGGTACGGGTGAAGCTCACAGGACGCGATGGCGGCACCGTACAGATCATGATCGAACGCGTGCCAGGGTCCGTAACGGTGGAGGATTGCTCAGAAGTCTCCCGGCGATTGTCGCCCCTGTTCGACGCTCATGACCCGTTGCCGGGGGGATATAATCTGGAGGTGTCCTCGCCCGGCATCGACCGGCCGCTGGTGCGCCCCAGGGATTTGCTCAATTGGGCCGGCCATCAGGCCAGGGTGGAGATGAAGCAATTGATCGATGGGCGCCGCCGGTTTAAAGGTGAGATTGAAGGATTTGAAGAAGGCGAGCTTCGGCTCTCCGTTGAGTTGGACGGGCATGACAAACCGCTAACCATCGGTCTGGATGTCTCCCTGATCGAGGAGGCGAAGCTGATTGTGGATCACGCGGCGCTCGAGGCGGCGTTGAAGCACAAGCCGTAGCACTGGATAAAGAGGTTCCGGAGGCATCAGGATGACTCAGTTAGGTATCAGCGCGAACAGACTGGAATTGCTGCAAATCGCGGAATCGGTGGCGCGGGAGAAGTCGATCGACCGCACGATAGTCATCGCCGCCATGGAGGATGCAATCCAGAAAGCGGCGAAGTCGCGCTATGGCAGCGATAATGAGATACGCGCGGAAATTTCCCAGGAGACGGGAGAGATTCTGCTCACCCGGCTGCTTGAGATCGTCGAGACCGTGAACATGGAAGCCACGCAAATCTCGCTGAAAGAAGCGCGCCGCCGCAACAAGGCATCGCAGCTCGGCGACTATATCGCGGAGGAATTGCCGCCGCTCGATTTCGGCCGCGTCGCCGCGCAGAACGCCAAGCAGGTCATCGTCCAGAAGGTGCGCGAGGCCGAACGCGAGCGTCAGTTCGAGGAATATAAGGACCGCATCTCCGAGATCGTAAACGGCATCGTCAAGCGCGTCGAATATGGCAACATCATCGTCGATCTGGGACGTGGCGAGGCGATCGTGCGCCGCGACGAGGCCCTGCCGCGGGAAAATTTCCGCTACGGAGACCGGGTTCGCGCCTATATTTACGACGTGCGCTCCGAGCAGCGCGGGCCGCAGATTTTTCTCTCCCGCACGCGTTCTGAATTCATGGCCAAGCTGTTCGCGCAGGAAGTGCCGGAAATCTACGATAGTATCGTCGAGATCAAGTCGGTGGCCCGCGATCCGGGCTCCCGCGCCAAGATCGCGGTACTGTCCAACGATTCGGCAATCGATCCGGTGGGCGCGTGTGTCGGCATGCGCGGGTCGCGCGTGCAGGCGGTGGTGAACGAGCTCCAGGGTGAAAAAATCGACATCATCCAGTGGTCGCCCGACGCCGCCACCTTCATCGTCAATGCTCTGGCCCCGGCCGAAGTGGTCAAGGTGGTGCTGGATGAGGACGCCGAGCGCATTGAGGTCGTGGTGCCCGACGCCCAGCTCTCCCTGGCGATTGGCCGGCGCGGGCAGAATGTGCGCCTCGCTTCCCAGCTCACCGGCTGGGACATCGATATCCTGACCGAGGCGGAAGAGTCAGAGCGCCGCCAGAGCGAGTTCGCCGAACGCTCCGCGATGTTCATGGAAGCGCTCGACGTGGACGAGGTGATCGCCCAGCTGCTCGCCTCGGAAGGATTCTCTTCAGTGGAAGAAGCCGCATTCGTGGAAATTTCCGAAATCGCCAATATCGAGGGCTTCGACGAGGAAACAGGACAGGAAATCCAGACGCGCGCGCGCGAATTTCTTGAGCGGCGCGAACAGGAACTCGACAAAAAACGCAAAAAACTGGGCGTGGAAGACGCCATGGCGGAGATTCCCGGCATGACAATGGAGATGATGGTCGCACTGGGCGAAAATAAGGTGAAAACGGTAGAGGATTTCGCCGGCAGCGTTACCGAAGACCTGATCGGCTGGTATGAGAAGGTGGATGACGAAAGTGTCCGCCAGGCGGGCTATTTCGATGATCTTGGCACCTCCAAGCCTGACGCGGAAGCGATGATCATGGCCGCGCGCGTCCAGGTTGGCTGGATCACGGAAGAAGATTTACAGCCAAAAGCTGAAGTCGAAAGCGAGGACGCAGAGGCTTCAGACGATGCGATGGCTCCCGCCGCGGAGGGGGACGAAGCGGACAAGGATGCGGTCACGGATTCGGGCGCGTGAGCGCGTCATGGTCCCGGCGCGGCAATGGAGCTGGCCAGCATGGCAAGGAGCGCACAGAGCGGAAATTGCGAGACGCAGCGGCAATGTGCCGTTACGCGCGTACGCGCGCCGTGTCGTGAGCTGCTGCGCTTTGCCATCGATCCCGAAGGCCATGCCGTCCCGGATTTGAAGGCGCGGCTGCCGGGCCGGGGTGTGTGGCTCATTTGCGCGCGCGATGTGGTCGAAAAAGCCGCCGCGGACGGTGTTTTCAGCAAGGCGTTCCGACAGCCTGTGAAAACAGCGGAAACCCTCCCGGCACTGGTCGACTCCCTGTTGCAGCGTGACGCGTTACAGCGTCTGTCTCTGGCGAACAAGGCCGGCCTTGTGGTATGCGGTTTCGACAAGATCGCGAAATTGCTGCGGGCCGGCGGCGAAGCGGCTTTGCTTCACGCCAGTGACGCGTCGCTAAGCGGTTGCGCGAAACTGGATGCGCTGGCGAACGGGCCGCGGCCGGCGGCGGCGGTTTTGTGCAACTTTAACGTGGAGCAATTGAGTTTGGCATTAGGCCGGCCAAATGTGGTACACGCTGCACTGAAGCAGGGCGGGCCGCGTGAGAAATTCTATCATGCCGTGGCGCGCCTTGAGCGATTTCGGGCTGGCGGCACACTTTACGCGGCGGCATAGAGGCCGGAATATGGAACAAATATGACCGAGATAAAAGAGACCGGCTCCAAGACCATCCGTGGCAAACGGACCATGACGCTTGATCTCAAGCGGACCGTGAATGCCGGTCATGTGCGCCAGAATTTCTCTCATGGCCGGTCGAGATCCGTTCTGGTCGAGAAGAAGAAAAGACGCACCATTACCTCAGGCGATGGCGCTGACGCCAGGGCGGCGGCAGCCGAAGCTCCCGAAACGCAAAACAAGGCGGTCGCTGAGCAGTTGCCCGAAGCGCTGCGCAACCTGTCCGAGCAGGAGAGGCAAGCACGCTCCCGCGCGCTCAGCGAGGCGAAAACGCGCGACGTCGAGGAACGCGAACGCCGCGCCGAAGAAGAGGCCGCCGCCAGGCTGAAACAAGACACGCCGGCCACGGAAACGGCCGAAGCCATGCCCGCTACGGATGTCGATGCGGAAGCCAAGGCCGAAACGCTACGCAAGGCGGAGGAGACCGGCAGACGCCGCCGCACGGAGCCGGGCGATGCGGCCAAGCCGAAGGAGCGCGTCGACGCCCGCTCCAAGAAGGACCGGACCGAAACGCGCACGCCAAAGCGCAAGGGCGGCCAGCAGCGGGTGCGTGGCAAACTCACGATTTCGAATGCCCTCGACGATCATCAGCGCCAGCGCTCTCTGGCCTCGCTGCGCCGCCGCCAGGAACGCCAGAAGAAGAAACACAGCGGACCTTCCGAAGTCCAGGGCAAAATATCCCGCGAGGTTACGGTTCCCGAAGCGATTTCCATCCAGGAGTTGGCCAACCGGATGGCCGAACGCTCCATAGATGTCATCAAGTTTCTCATCAGCCAGGGGCAGATGCACAAAGTCAACGATATGATCGACGCGGATTCCGCCCAGCTGATCGCCGAGGAGTTCGGCCATAGCGTCAAGCGGGTTTCGGAAGCCGACGTCGAGGAAGGTTTAATCGGCGAGGAGGATGATCCCGCCACCCTGAAGCCCCGGGCACCGGTTGTGACCGTCATGGGCCATGTGGACCATGGCAAGACGTCGCTGCTGGATGCAATTCGCCAGACCGATGTCGTGTCCGGCGAGGCCGGCGGCATCACCCAGCATATCGGCGCCTACCGGGTCACCACCAATAGCGGGCAGCAGGTGACCTTTATCGACACCCCCGGCCACGAGGCCTTCACGGCGATGCGCGCGCGCGGCGCCAGCGTGACGGATCTGGTCATTCTGGTGGTGGCGGCGGATGACGGCGTCATGCCGCAAACCATCGAGGCTATTCATCACGCCAGGGAGGCGGGGGTTCCGATCATCGTCGCCACCAACAAGATCGACAAACCCGACGCCGACCCGAACAAGGTGCGCACCGAGTTGCTGCACCATGAGATCGTCGTCGAGGCCATGAGTGGCGACGTGCTGGAGATCGAAGTCTCCGCCATCGAGAAAACCAATCTGGACAAGCTTGTCGAGGCGGTCCTGCTCCAGGCGGAGTTGCTCGAACTCAAGGCCAATCCGGACCGCGCGGCTGAAGGCGTGGTGATCGAGGCCAAACTCGAGCACGGGCGCGGCGCCGTGGGCACGGTTCTGGTCCAGCGCGGGACGCTGGCTATTGGCGACATCATCGTCGCCGGTCAGGCCTGGGGAAAGGTCCGGGCGCTGATTGACGATCAGGGTGGCCAGGTGGAGAACGCGGGACCGTCGATGCCCGTCGAGGTCCTGGGCTTCGATTCCGCGCCGCAGGCAGGCGATCCGTTCGCCGTGGTCGAGAGCGAATCGCGCGCCCGCGAGATCACCGATTACCGGGCGCGCAAGCAACGCGATGTGCGCGCCGCCAGCGCCGGTCCGCGCGGATCGCTCGAACAAATGATGAGCGATCTCAAGTCAGGCTCGATCAAGGAACTGCCGTTGCTGATCAAGGGCGATGTGCAGGGCTCGGTCGAGGCCATCAACGCCTCGCTCAAGGCTATCGGCAATGAGGAGGTGCAGGCTCGCATCATACATTCCGGCGCCGGCGGCATCACCGAATCAGATATTTCGCTGGCGGCGTCGTCGAGTGCGGCGGTCATCGGGTTTAACGTGCGCGCCAACAAACAGGCCCAGTCCGCGGCCGAAGCCGAGGGCATCGAGATTCGCTATTATGCGGTCATTTACGATCTGGTGGACGATGTCCGGGCGGCCATGTCCGGCATGCTGGATCCGACCTTGCGGGAAAATTTCCTCGGCAATGCGGAAATCCTGGAGGTATTCAACATTTCGAAAGTGGGCCGGATCGCCGGTTGCCGCGTGAGTGAAGGCAAGGTGGAACGCGGCGCCAATGTGCGCCTCATCCGCGACGATGTGGTCATTCACGAGGGCAAGCTGGCAACGCTCAAGCGCTTCAAGGATGAGGTGAGCGAAGTGATCGCCGGCCAGGAGTGCGGCATGGGCTTTGAGAATTATCACGATCTCAAGCAAGGCGACGTCATCGAGTGCTTCACCGTCGAGGAAATAGAACGCAGTCTTTAAGAAGGAGCTACTTTATGTCCGAAAAATATGCATTGGACAAACCTTCGATGGATGAAGTGTTAGAATTACTTCACAGGATTCTTTTAGAAGACGAAGAGCTGCAAAAATTGAGTGATGTATCGCTAACGTCAACTGCCCAAGCTGTTGATAAAGTGCTGCTTGGTGCCATGGATATCATCTCCGACAGCATTGAGAAACACAGTGATCGTTGGAGTTTGGA
>JADFHH010000052.1 GCA_022567275.1 Pseudomonadota bacterium
TTAAAGTCCTGAGCAATTGCCAGCTTGAGCCGGCGTTGGCCGATGCGCGCGCCGGTGTTGCTGTCCAATTCGAGCGCTTGGGTTATTTCTGCCCCGATCTGGAATCGTCGCCGCAAAACCTTGTATTCAATCGGGTCGTGTCCCTGCGCGACAGTTGGGCAAAAATCAAGGCCAAAGGTTAGAGCAGAGAAAGGGAGGAACAGGCTTTGCGAATTGGAATGATCGGCGCTGGTTATGTCGGCCTCGTGTCCGCGGCCTGTTTCTCCGAGTTCGGGTGGAGCGTGGAGTGCGTTGATCTGGATGCGGCCAAAATCGATCAATTGCGAAAAGGGATCTCGCCGATATATGAGCCGGGTCTGGACGATCTGCTCGCCCGTAACATGAAAGACGGACGGCTACGTTTCTCCACCGATCTGGCGCGCACGGTTTCTTCCGCTGATCTGGTCTTTCTGGCGGTCGGGACGCCGATGCGCCATGGCGATGGCTATGCCGATTTGAGCTATGTCTATGAGGCTGTTGAAAGTCTGACGCCGCATCTCGACGGCTTTACCGTAATCACCACCAAATCGACCGTACCAGTGGGCACCAGCCGGGAGATCGAGCGGCGTATTCTGGCGCTGCGCGAAGACGTGGACATCGCCGTTTGCTCCAACCCGGAATTTCTGCGCGAAGGGTCCGCGATCCAGGATTTCACCCATCCCGACCGTGTTCTGGTGGGATGCGACGACGCGCGCGCGCGCGCGGTCATGGAGCGCGTCTACGAGCCGCTGACCTTACGAAATGCGCCGTTGATATTCACCAGCCGCGAATCGGCGGAGCTGGCCAAATATGCCGCCAATGCCTTCCTTGCCATGAAGATCAGCTACATCAACGAGATTGCCGATTTGTGCGAGCAGGTGGGCGCCGATGTGCAGGAAGTGGCCGGCGCGATCGGTTCGGACGGGCGCATTGGCGAAAAATTTCTGCATCCCGGTCCGGGCTATGGCGGGTCGTGTTTTCCAAAAGATGTCGCCGCGCTCATTCGCACCGCGCGCGAGGCGAAAGCGCCGCTGTCCCTGATCGAGCAGGTCGAGAAGGTGAATAGCGAACGCAAGATCGCCATGGTCAAGCGAGTGGAAGACGCCGTTGGCGGCAATTTGCGCGGCAAGACGATTGCCATATTCGGCGTGACCTTCAAACCCAATACCGACGATATGCGCGACGCGCCAAGCCTGGTCCTGATCCCCATGCTGCTGGCGCGCGGCGCAACCGTGCGCGCCTATGATCCGAAGGGACAGGAGAATGCGCAACACTTGCTCGACGGCGTGGAGTGGTGCGGTGGCGCGCTTGAAGCTGGCGAGGGTGCGCACGCGGCCATTATCCTCACCGAATGGAATGAATTTCGCGGTCTCGATCTCAGGGCATTGAAGCAAAAGATGCAAGGCAATGCGCTGGTCGATCTGCGCAATGTTTACTCACCCGAACTGGCGCGCGACGCCGGCTTTGAATATACCTCTATCGGCCGCTGAAGGGACATCCTAAGCCATTCTGTTCCCGCCATTGGCTCTTCATGCACAAGTTGCATCGCGCTGCTCTTCCGTGAGGGTGCGCGGCCTGTTACACTCATCTCAACTTAACTTTCGGCAACAGGCATGACGGTGCCGCTTCGTTTTAGAAGTCCGGTGCTTTGTCAGCCGAGCTGAGGGGCGAGAGATTTGACTGGGCCGAGCGATGACGCACGCACGGCTGCCAGGGAACCGTGTGAATCTAAGGGTTTACGCGAAGGCGCTGAGGATCGGCACAAAGCCGGCGATCGGCCCAAGGCGGTTTCTCCCGGACCGGCTCAAGGCGAGCCGGGCGGCCGGGAAACGGCAGCCGATGGGAGCAATGCCGCGGTGGGACACCACCAGCGCGGCATTGGTCCTGCCTATGGCGCACTCGATCTGGGCACCAACAATTGCCGCTTGCTGGTCGCGCGTCCGTCGCGGCGCGGCTTTGTCGTCATCGACTCATTCTCCCGGATCATTCGTCTTGGCGAGGGCTTGAGCCGGTCCGGGCGCTTGTCCGGCATGGCCATGGACCGGACCATTAACGCCCTCAAGATTTGCCGCAACAAGATGCAGCGCCGTTGTGTCAGACGCTCCCGGCTGATTTCAACCGAAGCCTGCCGTATCGCCGAGAATAGCGATGAGTTCATAGCCCGCGTGCGCGAGGAAACCGGTCTTGAGCTTGAAATCGTCAGCCAGGAAACGGAAGCGAAGCTTGCCGTTTCCGGCTGCGCGTCACTGCTGGATCCGGCCTGCGACGGTGCGCTCATCTTCGATATTGGCGGCGGATCGTCTGAATTGATCTGGCTTGATCTCTCGAAGCGCTCGCGCAACTGGCGCGCCTCGATCCATGACCGGCTGGACGCGCAGAACTGCATCTCCGCCTGGACGTCACTGCCGATCGGCGTTGTGACCCTGGCTGAAAAATACGGCGGACATCATGTGACGCCCGAAATTTATGAGGCGATGGTTCTCTATGTGTGTGAGCAGCTTGAGCCTTTCGAGAATGCCAATGGCCTGCGCGAGAAGATGGCAGAAGGGACGTCCCATTTGCTCGGCACATCCGGCACCGTGACGACGATTGCCGGTATCAAGCTGGAATTGCCTGCCTATGACCGCAAAAGGGTGGATGGATGCTGGCTCACCTCCGATGATGTCCGTGAGGTGTCTGGCTCTCTCGTCGCAATGAGTTACGAGCAACGCGTGGCGCAACCTTGCGTGGGCGCGGACCGGGCCGATCTGGTGCTGGCGGGATGCGCGATTCTTGAAGCGCTTATGCGCTTGTGGCCGTGTGAGAGGTTACGCGTAGCGGACCGTGGCCTGCGCGAAGGCCTCCTGGCGACGATGATGGCGGAAGACGGGTATAGCGGTGAGGGCCGCCGCCGCCGCAGCCAGGCCGCCAGTAAAACATTCTGACCGCATGAGCCGGCGGCCAAAACAACGATCGGGAAGCAGAGGCATGCGAGATGGTTCTCGCATCCTTGGGGTGCGTGTGCGCACGGCGAAAGGGCGCAAGATTTCATCGACACGCTGGCTGCAACGCCAGCTCAACGATCCTTATGTGCAAGCCGCCAAACGCGAAGGCTACCGCTCACGCGCGGCCTACAAGCTTATCGAGATCGATGACAAATATTTGCTGCTCAAACCCGGCAGCGTGGTCATCGATCTGGGTGCGGCGCCGGGGGGGTGGAGTCAGGTCGCGGCGCAGCGCGTGTTTGCCGGAGATAAGCCGGGATTGGTGGCCGGCCTGGACTTGCTCGAGATTGACGCGATTCCCGATGTCACGCTGCTGCAAGCCGATTTTCTCGACGCGGAGGCGTTGACGCTGCTCGATGGCCTGCTCGATGGACGCAAGGTGGATGTGGTGCTCTCGGACATGGCCGCGCCGGCGAGCGGTCACAGGCAAACCGATCATATTCGCATCATGGGGCTGTGCGAGGCGGCGCTTGATTTTGCCTGTGAGACGCTCATCCCCGGCGGGGCGTTTCTCGCCAAAGTCCTGCAAGGCGGTGCCGAACGGGCATTGCTGGACAGAATGAAGCAAAGTTTTGCAACCGTGCGTCACGTCAAGCCTGAGGCGAGCCGGGCCGATTCGGCAGAACTCTATGTGCTGGCGCAAGGGTTTCGCGGAGAAGACGGAAAAGGATTTTCCGATGGATAGTTTAGCTAACTCCCTGGCCGCGCGGGACATCGCGCATCTCGTGCATCCGCAGACCAATTTGCAACTCCATCTCGAACAAGGCCCGGCCATCGTCGATCATGCCAGCGGGGTGTGGATTTATGACGATGAGGGCAATAGCTTTCTCGATAGCGTTTCCGGTTTGTGGTGCGCCCCTCTCGGGTACGCGCCCGAGCGGCTTGCGCGCGCCGCCTACGATCAGATGCGCAAGCTGTCCTTTGCGCATCTCTATCGCCACAACTCGCATGAGCCCGCTATCGAGTTGGCTGAAAAGCTGCTGTCAATCGCGCCGAAATCCATGTCGAAGGTGCACTTTCAGTCGACCGGGTCGGAGGCCAATGACGTCGCCATCAAGCTGGTCTGGTACTATTTCAACGCGCTCGGGCGGCCGGAGAAGCGCAAGATCATATCCCGCCACGGCGCCTATCACGGGTCGTCGGTCGCCGCTGTCTCCCTGACCGGCAAGCCGGACATGCACGCGCAATTCAATCTCCCCCTCGATGGGTTCCTGCATGTGGCGTGTCCGCATTATTTCCGCGACCGGCGCGGTGGTGAGAGCGAACACGCCTATGCAACACGCCTCGCGGACGATCTGGAAGCTCTCATCGTGGAACAAGACCCCGATACGGTGGCGGCCTTCTTTGCCGAGCCCGTAATGGGGGCAGGCGGCGCCATCCTGCCGCCAGAGGGTTATTTCGAGAAGGTACAGGGCGTATTGCGCAAATACGACATACTATTCGTTGCCGATGAAGTGATTACCGGGTTTGGACGGACCGGGAAAATGTGGGGCTGCGAGAGATTTTCGATCCAGCCCGACCTCATGAGTTGCGCAAAAGCGCTTTCTGCCGGCGCGCTGCCGATATCGGCCCTGCTGATGAGCGAGAAAATCTATCAGGCCATGCTGTTGCAGAGTGAGCGCACGGGACAATTCGCCCATGGACACACCTTTGCCGGCCATCCGGCCTGCGCCGCGGTCGCACTTGAAACGCTCAAAATCTATGAGGAGATGGATTTGCTCGCGCATATCGCCCGGCTGAGTTCCTGCTTCGCGGATATGCTTGAGGGGATTTGCAGCCATCCCCTGGTTGGCGATCTGGCTATGACGGGCCTGATCGCGGGGATTGAGCTGGTCAAAGACAAGGGCAGCGGTGAACTCTTCCCCGCCGGCATGAATGTTGGCGTCAAGGTTGCCGAAGCCTCGCGCCGGCACGGATTGTTGCACCGCTATGCGGGCAACAGGATTGCTTTCGCGCCGGCTTACATCATCTCGCAGGACGAAATCGGCGAAATTGGCGTCCGGTTGCGCAAATCGCTTGACGAGGTTCATGCCGAGCTTTGCGGGAAGTAGCGCATCGGAACCCTGACTTGACTCAAATGTGACTCTTCCCATGCCACGCGAGCGGTGATAAAGAGGGGCGCCAACCGGGTGGCGCCTTGACGCGATTCTCTTCACTTGTGTGCCGCGCCCGATCCAGGAGGTTGGCATATGCCCAAAAAACAACAAAATTTCGGTAGCGATCCCGCATTGACATTCGACGATGTGTTGCTGCGTCCAGGCGCGTCGGAAGTTCTTCCCAACGAGGTCGACACCACCGCGCGGCTGACCCGCGCCCTGTCGCTCAATATTCCGATTGTCTCCGCGGCGATGGACACGGTCACCGAAGCGCCTCTCGCCATCGCCATGGCGCAAGCGGGCGGTATCGGCGTGATCCACCGCAACCTGACGCCGGAGGAACAGTCCAGCCAGGTCATGCAGGTGAAGAAATTCGAGTCCGGCATGGTGGTCAATCCGGTGACCATTGCGCCAACCTCGAGCCTGGCGGACGCACTCGAACTCATGGCCGGGCACAAGATTTCCGGCATACCCGTCGTCGAGCCGTTAAAGAATGGCGCGCGCGAGGGCAAGCTGGTGGGCATCCTCACCAACCGCGATGTGCGCTTCGCGACAAACACCGCGCAGCCTGTCGCGGAGTTGATGACCCGCGAAAATCTGATAACGGTAAAAGAAAATGTCGGCATGGAGGAAGCCAAAAAGCTGCTCCATCAATACCGCATCGAGAAGCTGGTAGTGGTCGATGACGATTATCTCTGCGTCGGCCTCATCACCGTCAAGGACATAGAAAAGGCGCGGCTCAATCCCCATGCGTCCAAGGACGAGCAGGGGCGTTTGCGGGTGGCGGCGGCCACCACCGTCGGCGACGCCGGTTTTGCGCGCTCCGAACAGCTCATGGATGCAGGCACCGATCTGATTGTGGTCGATACCGCGCATGGGCATTCCTCATATGTGCTGGAAGCGGTGAGCCGGATCAAGCGGTTGTCGAATTCGGTGCAGGTAATGGCCGGAAATGTCGCCACCCGCGAGGGAACCAAGGCGCTGATCGACGCCGGGGCCGATGCCATCAAGGTGGGGATCGGGCCGGGTTCCATCTGCACAACCCGCATTGTCGCGGGTGTTGGCGTCCCGCAATTGACGGCCGTGCTTGAGTCAGCCGAACAGGCGCAAAAGTCGGACATTCCGGTCATCTCCGACGGCGGCATCAAATATTCCGGCGATGTCGCCAAGGCGCTCGCCGCCGGGGCGGACTGCGCCATGATTGGCTCGCTGTTCGCCGGAACCGATGAAAGCCCCGGCGAGGTGTTTTTGTATCAGGGCCGGTCCTACAAGGCGTATCGGGGCATGGGGTCGGTCGGCGCCATGGCGCGCGGCTCCGCCGACCGCTATTTCCAGCAGGACATACAAGATGCGCTCAAACTCGTGCCGGAAGGCATCGAGGGGCAGGTGCCCTACAAGGGGCCGTTGGCAAGCGTGCTGCATCAGCTTGTCGGCGGATTGCGCTCCTCCATGGGGTATATCGGCGCGCGCGATCTCAAAGAGTTCGAGGAAAAGGCGGAATTTGTCCGCATTTCTTCCGCTGCGCTGCAGGAAAGCCACACCCATAACGTGACCATCACCCGTGAATCGCCGAACTATCCCGGATCGTCGTGAAGCCCGCCGGCCGGCTGCAGGCCGCCATCGAAATTCTCACCGATATTGAACAGCGCCACCGGCCGGCTGGCCAGGCGCTGGCCGACTGGGGCCGGGGGCACCGCTTTGCCGGGTCCGGCGACCGCGCGGCCATCGGCAATCTCGTCTATGACGCCTTGCGCCAGCGCGCCTCCATCGCCGCGCGAATGGGCGAGGATTCTCCACGCGCGCAGGCGCTCGGTGCGCTGGCATTTGCCTGGGGGCAAAGTTTTGAAACCATTGGAGCACTGTGCGACGGCTCGAAATTCGCGCCGGAGCCTTTGAGCGAGGCCGAGCAATCGGGCCTCAATACGGCGCTTCCTCAAGAGGCGCCGTCATGGCTGCGCGGCGATTATCCCGAATGGCTGCACCCCTCCCTGGAGCGCGCGTTTCAGCAGCGCGCGGGCGAAGAAGGCGCCGGGCTGAGCAAACGTGCGCCGGTGGATTTGCGCGTGAATACGCTCAAGGCCAATCGTGAAAAACTTTTGAAATCACTTGAAAAATTCAAACCGGCGCAAACTGCGCTTTCCCCCCTTGGCCTGCGTGTGGCAGCGCCCGTAGGCCCTGGGCGAAGCCCGCATCTGGAAGCGGACACGGCCCATGGCAGGGGCTGGTTCGAGATCCAGGACGAAGGCTCGCAACTGGCCGCATTGCTGTCCGCGTCGCGGCCGGGCATGCAGGTGGCGGATATCTGCGCCGGGTCCGGCGGAAAAACGCTTTGCTTGGCGGCGATGATGGAAAACAAGGGGCAAATCCATGCCTATGACGCCGATGCCATCCGCTTGCGTCCCATTTTCGAGCGTCTCAAACGGGCCGGGGCGCGCAACGTGCAGGTGATGCGTGGCGGTGAGGAAGACGCGCTCAAAACTCTCGCGGGCAAAATGGATCGCGTGGTTATCGATGCGCCGTGCAGCGGGTCAGGCGTGTGGCGGCGGCGTCCCGAAGCGAAATGGCGGCTCAAACCGGCCCAGCTCGAACGCCGGCTAGCAGAACAGAAAGGCGTGCTGGAGCTTGGCGCGGGGCTGGTGAAACCCGGCGGGCGGCTGGTCTACATCACCTGCTCGGTGCTGCCTGAGGAAAATGGCGATCAGGTCACGGCGTTTCTGCAGCGCCAGCCGGATTTCCGGCTCGTGCCTTACCGCCAAGTCTGGGCCGAGGCTATGGGGAGCGAACCGCCAGGTTCCGCGGACGGGAGCACCGATACATTGCTGCTGACCCCGGCCAGTCACGGCACCGATGGCTTCTTTGTGGCGGTCATGGAGCGCATTGCGCCCCCATTGCGGACTTGACGCTCCCTTCCTATAACCACGCGTCCATGAACGACCGCATCCTCATCATCGATTTCGGCTCCCAGGTCACACAGCTCATTGCGCGCCGCGTGCGCGAGGCCGGCGTCTATTGCGAGATTGTGCCGTTTCATAAGGCTGAAGAGGTTTTCAGGAGTTTTGCGCCAAAAGCGGTTATTCTCTCCGGCGGTCCGGCCTCCGTGCATCAAGCCGATACGCCGCGCGTGCCCGATATTGTGTTCAAGGCCGGTCTCCCGTTGCTCGGCATCTGCTATGGCGAACAGGCCATTTGCGGTCAGCTCGGCGGCGCGGTGGAACCCTCCACGAAGCGCGAATTCGGCCGCGCCTTTGTCACGATCGAACGCGACTGCGCTCTGTTCGAGGGCGTGTGGCGCAAGGGCGAGCGGCATCAGGTGTGGATGAGCCACGGCGACAAAATTTCCGCCATCCCCGATGGTTTCGCAGTGGCCGCCACCTCGGACAATGCCCCCTTCGCGGCCATCG
>JADFHH010000458.1 GCA_022567275.1 Pseudomonadota bacterium
ACGTAGAGTTCGGAATTGTCTTCCGTCGGCCCCGATATGATGAGCGGCGTGCGCGCCTCGTCGATCAGGATATTGTCGACCTCGTCGACGATGGCGAAGTTGAACGGGCGCTGGACCATGGTGTCCAGGGTGAACTTCATGTTGTCGCGCAGGTAGTCGAAGCCGAACTCGTTGTTGGTGCCGTAGGTCACGTCGGCGCCGTAGGCGGCGCGGCGCTCATCGTCGGAAAGGCCATGCACGATGCACCCGACCTCGATCCCCAGGAACTGGTAGATCTCGCCCATCCATTCGGAATCGCGGCGCGCCAGATAATCGTTCACGGTCACCACATGCACGCCCTTGCCGTTGAGCGAATTGAGATACACCGCCAGGGTGGCGACAAGGGTTTTGCCCTCGCCGGTTTTCATCTCCGCGATATTGCCATCATGCAGCACCATGCCGCCGACCAGCTGGACATCGAAGTGACGCTGGCCGAGGCTGCGCTTGGCCGCCTCGCGCACCGTGGCGAAGGCCGGCACGAGCAAGTCGTCCAGCTCTGCTCCTTCAGCCACCTGGTTGCGGAAATCGACTGTGCGGGCGCGTAATTCCTCGTCGGACAGCTTCTCCAGCTCGCCTTCAAGCGCGTTGATGGCGGCGACGTTGGCGTCATAGCTCTTGAGCTTTCGCTCATTGGATGAGCCAAACAGTTTGCTGGCGAATACGCCAAAGGAAACCATGTGAGGTCCTCTTGAGTCCTGAATTTGCGCGGCGCACCGGCGAGAAAAATCCGTACGGCGCCTGGTTCAGGAAAAATCAAATGTCGCAGCCCGCACATCCGGTAACACGAAGCGGGCCGGGTTGCCTGACAGATAAGTAGGCCCCGCCTGCTTGTCAACGCGTTGTTGCCGTTGGTTAACGGTGCGCTATTCGATGCGATCGAATGCAAACGCCGCTTGGCAACATATAGCGGCAAACTGTATGAAGGCGTAACGCCAAAATCGATTGCGCGATGGATGCCATGACGGAGTCCCGAGCCTTGCGCAGAACCGGATAAGGGGATGATTTTCGTGAAACTGTTTCAGACAATGTTTGTGGCCGCTGGCTTCGCACTGCTTGCCGGCGGCGGCGGCGCCCTGGCGCAGAGCACGGTTCTGGCCACGGTCAACGGTGTGGAAATTACCGAGCAGGATATTGCGTTCGCCCGCGCTGAAATTGGCGAACAGATCGCCAGCATGCCAGCCGGACAACGCCGCAGCAATCTGCTGCTCTATATCATCGAGAACCAGATTCTCGCCACGGCTTCGCAATCCGAAATGCTGAACGAGGGACCGGATGTGGAAGCGCTGATGAAATATTACCGCCGCCGGGCGATGCACGATCTGTATTACCAGCGCAAAATTCGCGACGCCGTTTCTGAAGCGGAGGCAAGAGCGCTCTATGACGCCCAGGTCGCCAAGATCATACCCAGGACCGAAGTCAGGGCCCGGCATATCCTCGTCAAAACCGAGGCCGAAGCGCTCGAAATCATCGAGCGGCTTGGACGCGGTACGGATTTCGCCGAGCTGGCGCAGGAAAAGTCGATCGGACCGAGCGGCGCCGAGGGCGGCGATCTGGGGTATTTCTCCAGGGAAAAAATGCTGCCGGAATTTTCAGCTGTCGCGTTCAATCTCGAAAAGGGTGAGTTTTCCGAGCCCGTGAAAACCAGATTCGGGTGGCATGTCATCAAGCAAGAAGACAAACGCGAGAGCAAGCCACCGCCTTTTGACGAGGTGAAGGATGGCCTGCTGAGCGAAATGGTGCGCCGCAAAGCGGTGGAGGTTATTTCCGGCCTGCGCAAGGCGGCCAAAATTGACATTCTCGACCCGGACTTGAAACAAGCACTCGAAGCGGCAGGCCAGCGGGGCAGTTTCTTACAGTAGGAATTTTTTGCTCTTATGGCTGGGTGATCAAAGAAATACCTTGGAAGATTGGTAGTGTCTCGGTTTGGGATTGTTGGCCTGATTGACAATCGCGCACTGAACCCGGGGTCGTGCGGGCCGTACAAAAAATCAAACCGATGGGGTCCAGCTTTTTTCCAGGCGTTGGCGGCCCCATAATCCATGCCGAAATATCTCGATTTTGTAACTTGACTTTAACGATTTTGGGCACACATATGGCTTACATCAGTTTAATAGCT
>JADFHH010000459.1 GCA_022567275.1 Pseudomonadota bacterium
GTTCCAGCCCGAATGGGCTGCCGATGGCAAACTGTATTTTGTCTGGGACAAGAGCGGCTGGGGGGCGCTGTACGTCTGGGATGGGAAAACCGTCACCGGGGTGGCGGAAGCGCAGTCCGAACTGATGCGCCCGCAATGGCTGTTCGGCATGCAGTCCTATGTGCTGCTGGACGAGACGCGGGCCGTGGCGGCGTTCATCGAGCGCGGTGAAACGAGGCTGGCTCTCATCGATCTCGCGAGCGGCGAAATGACGCCGGTGGAGAGCGATATGCGTTCCGTCGATGCGCTTGCGCCTTTTGATGATAGAGTGGCCGTTATTGGCGCGACAGACATTGCAGCGCCTGCGGTTGTGAGCCTGGATCTTGGCGGCAAGGCACACATCGTCCGCTCGTCCGGCGAAACCGGCCTCGCCGGTGGCGATATCTCCAAAGGGGAAATGTTGTGTTTCGCCGGTGAGGATGGCGAAGTTTTCGCGCTGTTCTATCCGCCCGCCAATGCAAGCTGTTCCGCACCCGCCAATGAGCGCCCGCCGGTCATCATTCTGGTTCATGGCGGGCCCACGGGCATGGCCGGCCGGGGGCTGAATCTGAAAATCCAGTACTGGACCAGCCGGGGTTTTGCTATATGCGATCTCGACTATTCCGGCACCGCGGGATATGGCCGCGCCTACCGCGAGCGGCTGGCGGGCCAATGGGGATTGCGCGACGTGGCCGATGTCAGCGCGCTGGCGCGCACTCTCGGGAAGAGCGGGCGGGTGGACACGAACCGGGTGCTGATTTCGGGGGGAAGCGCCGGCGGCTACACGGTGCTGATGGCCCTGGCCGCCCTCGATATTTTCGCCGCCGGCGCGTGCGCCTATGGGGTCGCCGATCTGGCGCAGCTCCAGCGCGTCACCCACAAATTCGAAAGCGGTTATCTTTACGCCCTGACGGGCACCAATGAGCAGACCTGCGATGCGGTATTCGCTGCGCGCTCCCCCATCGCCCTGGCCCATGAAATCAACTGCCCGGTGATCTTCTTCCAGGGGCTCGAAGACAAGGTGGTGCCGCCGGAACAATCGCGCGCCATGGCGCAGACCTTGCGTGAGCGCGGCGTGCCCGTCGCTTACTCCGAGTTCGCAAATGAGGGTCATGGCTTCCGCCGGGCGGCGACGATCGTAAAGGTGCTGGAAAGCGAATACGCCTTTTACGCCCGCGTGCTGGGGCTGGAGCCGGCCGAGGCGCTGCCCGAGGTCGCAATCGAAAACTGGCGCTAGATATCTAAGAGTCTGACTCAAAACGAAATCAATTGAATCAATGTGTTAGGAGGGAGAGAACTGGAAGCCATAAACGTTGCACGCTTACGAATCTGCGATATTCTGCTTACATTCGAGCAATATCGCGAAACATGTACATCTGTAAGCCATTGAAATTGCGTCATTCTTTTTGGAACAGACTCTAAGCGTAGTTACTGGGAGCCGTTGTCTCTGACCGACCCGCAACATCCTTCGGTATGACTCAACGCAAAACCGGAAAGCCCTTAACCCTCATTTCCCGGATGAACTGTCAATTTGATGATGCGTCCTGACGATTCTGTTATAAAAATCAAAGCAGTACACACATCATTAAGCCCTCCCGTGGGAGGGAAGCGCGCCAATCGTCAGCACCCCCCAGTTCGGGTGGCTCAAGCTCACTTCTTGTACTTTCCCGTCGCGCAATGGCGCTTGATGCAATACTTGAGGGTTTTACCTTCCCCTCCGAGCTCAGAGGCCAAGTGCTCTTTGCACCGCTTCTCACACGCGGCCATAGCCGCCGACTTGGCGGACTTTTTCGCCTTTTTCTGCGCCGCGTCGACCGTTGAAACTGTGAAGACACACGCCACCGCGAGCATCATAACAGCAGTGATGATCTGCTTCATAGTTCGCCTCCAATCCGCCGGACTGTGCGGTTTTCCGCCCTATGCGAATCTCCCGCTCGTTTCAATAAAGCCTCCCGATGGAGGGAAGCGTGCCTAGTATTGCAGATTTTCGATCTTAAATCTCCGGGCTGCGCGGGTTGTAGACCTGGGGCGGAACAGACGGCTTTTTAAAGGGCTGCAAAGGCGGGGCAATAATTTCGACGGTAACGCCGCCGCTCTCTTCCAGCGCTTTTTTGGAAAACGGATTGGTGATGAC
>JADFHH010000053.1 GCA_022567275.1 Pseudomonadota bacterium
ATCCCCCCTCCGCCGCGAACGCCTTGAGCAAATCGTGGAGGAACGCGCCGTGGCCCCATGCGCCGCGCCGGCGCGACAGGCCCAGACGCACCACGACCAAATGCTGAGAGGGGATGACGGCCACCATCTGCCCGTCAAGGCCGAGCATGTAAAAGCCGTCTTGCGGCAGCTTGTAATCGGGCGACCCGGCCGGGCGCAGAAAATCCGGAATCGCGCGCCACAGATGGGCGCCATACCGTCCCCCGCTTTGCGCCGTGGCGCGCCGGGCGTTTTTCACCCACCCCTCGGGCAAAATCCGCGCGCCGTTCCACACCCCGTCATTGAGATAGAGCAGCCCGAAACGCGCCCAGTCGCGCGCCGAGGCATAGACGAAAGAAGGCGCGAGGAACGTCCCCGCCGCGTCGGGCTCGATCACCGCGGAGTTCATGCCGATACGGGCAAACAAGGCGCGCCGTGGATAGGCGAAATAGTTGGCCTGATTTCCAATGGCGCGGCGCATGGCGCTTGAAAGAAGGATGGATGACCCGCTGCCATAGACCCATGATGTTGCCACGGGAGACACCAGCTTTTCAGCAACCGCAATGGCCGCGCTGTCGCCTTCCAAAAACAGCATTTTTTGCACATCGGAGAGCAGGCGCCTATGTGGCGCCTCGAAATCAAGACCGCTCACCATGCGCAGCAAATCATCGATATTTATGCGCGCGCGCGGGTCGTCCGGCCCCAGCCATTGGGGGAACAAACGGTCGGAATCGAGTTTCAGACGCCCCTCGGCGACAAGCGTGCCGATGAGCGCATTGAGAACGCTTTTTCCCATGGACCAGCCCAGTTGCGGGGTGTCCGGCCCAAAGCCCGGCGCATAGCGCTCGGCGACGATCGCGCCCTTGTAAACGACGACGAGCGCGCGTGTGCGTGCTTTGGCGCGCGGATTTGGCTCGTGAAAGGCCGCGTCCAGGGCGGCTTTGAGTTTTTGCCCGTCAACGCCCTCGATTGTTTCAGACAACGCGACGCGGTTGCCTTCGGGCCACAACGCCGCGGAGCGCAGGGGTGGCGGCGGCGGCGTAAAACCTTTGGCTTGTTCAAGCAGCGCCTCGACGCTGGTGCCGGTCACCAGCGTGCAGCCAAGCCCGCGGCGATACAGCGCCCGGCGCTTCACCAGGCCATACAGGGAGGCGGTGACAAGGTTGCGTTCGCGCATCACCGTTCCATGCCAGCGGCGATAACCGGCCGTCCTGTCGGCATACACATCGCGCGCAACGACCTCATCCGCATCCCGGCCGGCGACGAAAACGCCGGAACACAATGTCTTGGCGTAGAACGCCGATGCGAGCGACAGCACCTGACCCACATACCAGGCCGCGGTGCCTGCCGCCGCGACGCTCAAGACGAGAAACACGGCAACAGCCGCGGTTCTTGTGCCTGAGAATTTGGTGCTGAGAGCCATCACCCGCCACTCTAGGCCATGATTGCGTTGCGTCAAAACGCCCCGGAGAGAGGGGATCGGGGCCGGGACCGTAACGAAAAGTTACACATTTTCAACTGAGAACTATTTGCAACTAATTTAGTTTATAAGAAATAACTAAAAAATAACTATAGCATTAAATAAATTAATTCTTATTTTAAAGATTTGGAATTATTCTAATTATAGTATTAGTGGATTAGAAACGTTCTAATATTTGAGTATACACGAAATATATGATTGACAAACCACATTTAGCTTGACCAACTAACGTCACGCTTTGGGTACCCAACAGCGATGTGTCAACCGATGCCGGGGCTTTAAACCCCGAATATTGGAGGATTGACTATGGACTCCCTTACCGCACGGCGTGCGGGCCGTTACGCCGCACTTACTCTCCTGACCTCAGTTACATTCGGAAGCGTTGCCCAGGCGGCGGGCGAAGTGAATATTTATTCCTACCGCCAGCCCTATCTGATCGCGCCGCTGCTCAAGGACTTCACCGCCAAGACCGGCATCAAGGCCAATGTGATCTACGCCAAGAAGGGGCTGATCGAGCGCATTGCCGTGGAGGGCCGGAACAGCCCCGCCGACGTGCTCTTGACGGTTGACATTGGCCGCCTGACCGGGGCCGTGAGCAAGGGCATCTCACAACCCGTCAACTCGGCCACGCTGAACAACAATATCCCGGCTGCCTATCGCGATCCGTCCGGGCATTGGTTTGGCCTGACCGCGCGCGCGCGGGTGGTTTACGCGTCAAAAGCCCGGGTCGCCCAGAACGCCATCACCTATGAAGAACTCGCCGACCCGAAATGGAAGGGCAAGATCTGCATCCGCTCCGGTCAGCACGCCTATAATGTGGCGCTGATCGCATCCATGATCGCCCATCACGGCGAACAGAAAGCGCAACACTGGCTGGAAGGCCTGAAGGCCAATCTTGCACAAAAGCCCGCGGGCAGCGACCGGGCGCAGGTGAAGGGCGTTTTTTCAGGCGTCTGCGACATCGCCATCGGCAACAGCTACTACATGGCCAAGATGCAGACCAATGATAAGAATCCCGAGCAGAAGCAGTGGGCCAACGCCGTCAAGCTGCTGTTTCCCAACAGCGAAGGGCGCGGGGTGCATATCAACATATCCGGTATCGTGCTGGCGAAATATGCGCCGAACAAGGCCAATGGCATCGCGCTGATGGAATATCTGTCGTCCGCTGCCGCGCAGAAAATCTACGCGCAGGTGAATCACGAATATCCGGTCAGGAAGGGCGTCGCCTGGTCTGCCCGCGTGAAATCGTGGGGCACATTCAAACCTGACCCGCTCGCACTGGAAATGATCGCCAGGCTGCGCAAGAAGGCCAGCGAGCTGGTCGACAAAGTCCGCTTTAACGACGGGCCGGGTTCCTAAGGAATCATGCAAGAAACGAGTTCAGCGCCGCCTATGCGCTCCAGCCTGCGGCTGGGAATCGAGCGCCTGCGAAGCGCCGGCAATCTTGGCTGGTCGGTCGCGGCGCTCATCATTGCATTTCTTGCCGCGGCGCCGTTGGTCGCGGTCGCGCTGATCGGCATGCAATCGAGTGGCGATACCTGGCCTCATCTGATTTCCACCGTGCTGCCTTCCTCCGCGCTCACCACGTTAGAGTTGATGCTCGGCGTCGGCGTCACGACCCTGGTCACCGGGGCGGGAACCGCATGGCTCGTTACCATGTTCCGGTTTCCCGGCCGCTCCCTGTTCGCGTGGCTGCTGCTGGTGCCGCTGGCCATGCCGACCTACATCATCGCCTTTTGCTATCTGGACCTGTTCGATTATTCGGGCGCCGTCCAGAGCGCTCTGCGCGGGATATTCGGCTGGCAAAGCGCCGCCGATTACTCATTTCCTGAAATCCGCTCGGTGGGCGGCGGCATCGTCGTGATGTCCTTTGTGCTCTACCCTTACGTTTATGTGACGGCGCGGGTGAGTTTCGTGCACCAGTCGGTCGCCGCGCTGGAGGTCAGCCGTACCCTCGGGCGCACCGCCTGGGGCACATTCTGGTCGGTGGCGCTGCCGCTGGCGCGCCCGGCGCTGGCCGCGGGCGTCACGCTGGCGCTGATGGAAACCATCAACGATATCGGCGCGGTCGAGTTTCTCGGCATCGACACCCTCACGGTGAACATCTACACCACCTGGCTCGAGCGCTCGAGCCTGCCGGGCGCGGCGCAAATTTCCTGCATCATGCTGCTGTTCGTATTTCTGCTCATCTCTATCGAGCGCGCCGCCCGGCGGCGCCAGCGCTTCCATCACACCACCGGCACATACACAGCTTTGCCCGAACAAAAGCTCGGCCCCGCCGCCGCCACCCTCGCCATGATCGCCTGTGCCCTGCCGATCGTCATTGGCTTCATCTTGCCCATGAGCGTGCTGTTCGATTCCGCATTCGCCAATCTGGCGGAAGGTTTGAAACCGGATTTCTGGCGCGCCGCCGGACACAGCCTGATGCTGGCCCTTGCTGCAGCTTCTCTTGCGGTGGCCCTCGGCCTTGTTCTGGCCTATGCCATCCGCGCCACCCGCTCGAAACTCATCCATGCGGCAACCGCACTCGCCAGTGTCGGTTACGCGGTGCCAGGCACGGTGCTCGCCATCGGCGTGCTCATTCCACTGGCCGGTTTCGATAATTCCCTCGATGCGATGATGCGCTCTGTTTTCGGCATCTCAACCGGCCTGCTGCTGTCGGGCAGCGCGGCCGTCCTGGTGATCGCCTACACGGTGCGTTTTCTGGCCATCTCATTCGGTACGATCGATGCCGGCTTCAAAAAGACCTCCGTCAATCTGGACGGCGCGGCGCGCACCATGGGCGCCACGGTCACCCAGACGCTGTTGCGGGTTCACTTGCCGATCATGACGCCGGTTCTGGGCGCGGCGGGGCTGCTGGTGTTCGTCGACTCCATGAAAGAGCTGCCCGCGACCTTGCTGCTCAGGCCGTTCAATTTCGACACCCTCGCCACCCACGTCTATACACTGGCGTCGCTCGATCTGTTCGAGGACGCCGCCATGGCGGCGCTGGCCATTGTCGTGATTGGCCTGGCCCCCGTTCTCCTCATGCACCGGGCCATCACCACCGGGCGGCCGGGTGCGCGCTTCATGCGGTAAGGCTCGTATTTACAAAACAAACGGTCTACAACAGGGCCATCGCTGCCGGGACCAGGCTGGTAACGGTATTCCCAGCATTTTTTCAATGGCGGTACGGGTCGGTAGTACAGTTTGCCGGGCAGCGCGGGCGGGCGGAACATTATGGCGAATTCGACGCGGAACAGAATTGGTCTGCTTGCGGCGCTGTGTGTGGTGTTGCTCGCCATTGGCTATCTGTACGCGCTCCCGGCGATCCCTAATGAACGCTCTATTCGGAGCGCCATCATCCAGCATCTGACCGAATGGACGGGCGCGACAGTTTCGCTCACCGGCGCCATGCGAATCAGCTATTTTCCGCGCCCTAGCGTGATCCTTTCCAATGTGCGGATCATGGGGATTCAGCGCCTGCCTGGATTGCGTGAAGTCAGTGCAAAGCGCATCATTGTTGAACTCGGACTGTGGCCGCTTATCTCCGGTACGGCTGTCGTTGACCGCATCACACTTATCGAACCGCTCATAAAATCAATCCCATACGCGCGCGCCGAAGTGCAGCGTTCACCATCGAAGATGTCACAATATCTGGTTCGCGCCCTGAAAGCCTCACTCTTTGAGCAGATTGCGATAGAGAATGGCACACTCAGCGGCGCCGGACCGGCCAGTGAAAAGTTCAGCGACATCAACGTGAAAATCAATCTGAGCCGTTCCAGCGGCGCGCATTCGAGCCAGGGATCATTCACCTGGCGCGGCCAGAACGTGTCCTTCCGCTATGAAGGCGGCGATCTGGAGCAGACGGCAAATACCGTGAAAATACCGGTGAGCGTTACTATTAGCGGGGATTTATTCTCCGCGGAAATCGAAGGCGTAGCTTGGGTCACGGATGATTTGTGGCTCAAAGGCGATCTTGATCTCCAGATCGCCAATCTGCCCGGCTTCGCCAGATGGACCGGCGTTCTGGTGCCGGATGATCAGACCAGCGGCGATTTCGCGGCCACCGGCAAATTCAATTGGCGGGGCCACAGACTCTGGTTTGACGAGGCGTCCTTCGTGCTTGACGGCAACAGGGCGCTCGGCGCGATGTTGCTTGATTTCGGCGGGCCGCGTCCGCAGATAGAAGGGACATTCGCACTCCAGAAGCTGAACCTGACGCGCTATATCCAGACCCGCGCCGCAACGCCCGCTCCAAACGTCAGGCCAGACAGGCAGAAATCCGCCGCCCTGGACTTTCCCCTGCTGCATCACCTCGATCTTGATGTGCGAATTTCCACCACAGAGTTGATCGCGCCGCCGTTCACTCTGGGACAAAGCGCTTTGTCCGTGACGCTCAAATCCGGCCGGCTTGCAGCCGACATCGCCGTTTTCGATATGTGCGGCGGCAGTGGCGTCGCCCGGCTGGAATTTGACGTATCGGTGCAAGATTCCACCATTCGTGTGACCGCAAAACTAACCGGCGTGTCAGCGCGGAGTTGCATTGAGATTTTCACGCCGGACAGCCCCATTGAGGGAACCGCCAATGTAACCGCCGAGATGGCCGGCAGAGGCCGCACCGCAAAGGATATTTTAGCTACCCTCGACGGCAAGATCACCGTGTCCATGACTGAGGGAAAGGCATATGTGGATGTGGCCAGACTGGTGACAAGCCTGCGCAAGGGACCGGTTACAGGGTGGAGCGCCGCGCGCGGCGGCGCCACTGCCTTTGCCGCGCTGAATGGCGCGTTGTCACTGCGCCCTGGCAGCGCCACTCTGGACTCGCTGAAGATCGATCTCGGCACAGCGGAGCTGACTGGCGAAGGCAACATCGATCTGGCGGCGCGCGGACTGGATATGCGTATGAGAATAATCGCCCATCCGCCAAAAGATGCATCGGCGGATACCAAAACCAGCAAGCCCGATGACAGCCTGGCCGGTGACATTGTCATCAAAGGGTCATGGTCCGAACCCCGTTTTACCCTTGAGCTGAACAACAAGAGTACACATTTGATAGCTCCTGAGTGGTCCCAAACCTCACAAAAGAGCGATTTCCAGAGAACGATCTCCCCACCTCTTGGGCTGCAATCTGTTAATCTCTATGCCTCACGATTCACCAACCTCGCGCGCGTGAACAGGACGGGCGGGCCAGTGAAGGGCACGGAGTGCGGACAACCCCGCCTGTCAGGTGCGCGACATGATCTATCGCCTTGTTTCAATGACGCTCAAGATATCACTGGCTTCGCTGCTGGTGGGCGTCGCCCTGTCGAGCCTCGATATTACTGCGGCGCGTTTACTTGAGGATATCGGCCTGACGCCAGGGCAACTGGTGCATTATGCCCGCAAGGGAATTTACTGGACGCTGCCGCATATCATTCTGGGAGCGCTGATTACCATCCCCATCTGGCTCGTCATGTATATGTTTCGCCCGCCGCGCGACGACTGACCGCCAATCCTGGCTGTTCTTCCGCCGCTGATCAGCTATCAAGCTTCTTAACTTGCCGGGGCGTCCAGTTGGCGGGGACGGCGCAAATTCCCTGCCGATGTACTAAAATCAATGCGAACATATGCACAGATTCATACATTCTTGATGTTTCTCCAGAGAGCATCTCGTAGAAGACTGATTCAGAAAGATTTTCTTGTCTACCCCCAGATTTCGACCTTCGGTGCATTGACCCATAGGTGCAAAAGGGTCTTGCATGCTGGGCAGACAGCCCAAGTTGGCTATAATTTCGAGGGGATTCCGCGCAGCAATGTGGCTTCTCCAAATCCTGTGGCGGGTTGTCTCATGTTCAAACAGGGGAGACTAGACCCATGAAAGCAGAAGTTATCTGGCTTTTCATCTTCGTCCTTCTGTACTGGGCCTATTGCATATACTGGGGTATCAGATGTGCAGCAATGGCCAAGACAGCAAGTGACTATTTCATCGCGGGGCGTAGCATTCCACTCTGGGTGTTTGTGCTGGCTGCAACAGCCACATCATTCTCCGGGTGGACGTTTATGGGCCATCCCGGCCTGATTTACCGGGACGGATTCCAATACGCCTATGCCTCGTTCTATGCCATTACGATCCCGTTTACGGGCGTGCTGTTCCTGAAGCGCCAGTGGATGCTGGCGAAACGCTTCGGGTTCATAACGCCTGGCGAAATGCTCTCGGAATATTTCCGCGGAGACATTATTCGCATTCTCGTGGTGGTGGTGGCTCTTTGCTTCTCGATCCCGTATCTGGGCCTGCAATTGCGGGCTTCGGGCTTCCTGTTCAACGTTCTGACCCAGGACTTGTTATCGGTTGACGTTGGCATGTGGCTGCTGTCGGCGATCGTGTTCATCTACGTCGCATCGGGCGGTCTGCGCGCCGTGGCGTATGTGGATACGCTGCAATGCGTTCTGTTGATGGCCGGCATCTCCATGCTCGGTATCATCGCGCTGAACTATGTCGGCGGCTGGGCGCAGCTCAACGAAGGCATCGCCGCACTGGCAAGCATGGACACCAAACGAACACCCGATGGCTACAGTCATTACATTGCGATCCCGGGGGTGATCCAGTTCGTTGCATCGGGGCCGAAAGCTGTCGGCGGGGCATGGACGGGTGTGATGATTCTCACCTACATGTTCGCGCTGATGGGCATTCACTCCGCTCCGGCGTTCTCCATGTGGGCGTTCTCGAACCGGAGTCCAGAGCCGTTCGCACCGCAGCAGGTGTGGGCGTCTTCATTCGGCATTGGCTTCATCCTGTTCTTCTTTACGGCGTTCCAGGGGATGGGCGGCCATATGCTGGGCGGCGATCTCGCATTCGCCGCGAAGTTCCCGGAGCTCACCAACAATGTGATGGGTGCCGGTCTCGGTAACATCGATCTGATGAAGTCCGCCGGCAAGCAGGGCATGCTGATTCCGCAGC
>JADFHH010000460.1 GCA_022567275.1 Pseudomonadota bacterium
GCCCAGCATACGCCGGGCGAGAAGCTCGAAGGAAGCATCCGCGCCCTCATAGGCATAACCGGCGGCTTCACGGCTCTTCACCTCGGCCAGAAGCCGGTCGATTTTCGGATCGTCCTTGGTCGTTTCGATACCCAGCCGTTCAAGCTCGCTCAAAATGTTCGACCTGCCGCCCTGATCGGAAACCAGTACACGGCGCTGATTGCCGACCCGTTCCGGGGCGATATGTTCGTAAGTTGCGGGGTCTTTGAGTATGGCGGAGGCATGAATGCCCGCCTTGGTGGCGAACGCCGACTCGCCCACATAAGGTGCGTGGCGGTCCGGCGCCCGGTTCAAAATGTCGTCGAGCATGCGCGATGCATGCGTCAGGGTTCGCAATTGCGCGACCAGTTGGGAATCCCGGCAATCGCCTGCGCGCCGGTGGCCATAGACCCGAAGTGCCAAAAATCGCCCGGAAAAATTTCCACGAAGAAAAGTCGCCAGCGCCGAACGGCCGGTTTCATATTTGCGCGACCCGTCGGCCAGCTCCCCCCACATGGAATTGGAGCTGTCGTAAATAATGTAGATGCCATCATTCCGGGCGGCGAAAGCCACGCTTTGAAACAGGTAAAACAACGCCAGCAGGGATGTGACGGCAATTTTGCCGATCATGGAGAATCGTGTTTTCATTGCTAAATTACCTCCGGGGTCCGGCCCCTAGCTCGCGGCACACTCCACCGGCAGTTGCTGCATTCGCGTTGCAACAATCGTCATTTCATTGCTTGTCAATTTACCCATGGCTGCGATCCGCCGTTGCTTGTCACCGGTGATGACCGCCAGGAAGAATTCCAGTTGCGGTTCGCTGAATTCCTTCTCGACTTTATCGGCGATGCAGGCGCACCCGCTATCGGATAATCCGAGAGCCGCGTGACAGGATTTAATGATTGCACCGCGCTCGGCGGCTTGTACCGGAACAAAGCTCAACAACGTTCCGAGAAAAAACAGGGATAAAATTCGCATAAAAATCTCATCACGGATATTCCCCGGAAAATGGGTTGTCTGATGGTCCCGGCTATATGCCTATCCTTGCATTTTTACCAAGGCCGTTTGCATTTTGCCAAGGCCGGGTGCTTTCTGCAGGAATAGAAAGACCCTACCCGCTGGCGGCGAGCAGGGCGGCGTTGCCGCCGGACGCCGTAGTGTCGATGCAAATGTGGCGCTCAAGGCAATGCCGTGAGTCCTCTCCGCTTTGGCAAATGAGTGGAATAAGCGGTCCAGCGCGGCTCGCGAGCGCGCGTCTGTATGCGCGTTGCATGGCCTCATTTCCCCAGCAGCTAACCCCATCGATGCCTTCAAGCCGGGTTAGCATCGCGACGCCTAGCGTCCCATCGATCCCGTCACGGACGCCCGGGGCGATTGTGAGCGCCTTGCACCCAAGCGCGCGCGCCTCCGCGGCCTGCTGTTCGGCAGCGGTAACGCCGGGACCCGCACACAAGATAAGCCCGCGCGGAAAAACAGACAGCCGGTTGGACTCGCCGGTTGGTCCGGGAAGGTCCACGCTGTGCCTCGCGTTCATCTTCCCCTCATGGGCGAGGGAATCAATCGCGGCCTGAATGTCATCCAGCGCGACGGGCGCGGCGTTTGTCGCTTTAGAATGCCGCAACTTCGCCGGGGACTTCGCTGCTGTTAACCGTCTGACATAATGCGGCCCGCCAGCCTTTGGCCCGGTGCCCGAGAGACCCTCCCCGCCAAAGGGCTGCGAGCCGACGACGGCGCCGATCTGGTTCCGGTTGACGTAGATATTGCCGACTTTCAGCCGGTCGACAATTTGCTGCACCCGGTCGTCGATGCGCGTATGCAGGCCGAAGGTCAGCCCGTAGCCGGACCCATTGATGGCGTCGACGACGGCATCGATGTCTTTCGCGCCGAATTCCGCCACATGCAGCACCGGGCCAAAAATCTCCTGGGCCAGGTCGGCGATGGACGAGACCCGCAAAACCGCCGGGGCGATGAAATGTCCCGATGCAGGCGCGGACAGCTGTTTGATGACGCGGCCCTCGCGCCGCGCCACGCCGATATAGGCGGCGATCCTGTCTTTTGCACGCGCGTCGATGACCGGACCGAGATCGGTTTTCAGCCGCCATGGATCGCCGATGC
>JADFHH010000461.1 GCA_022567275.1 Pseudomonadota bacterium
GCGGGTGAAGGACGTGTAGCGGGTGAGGAGCACGATGCCCATGGAAGCAAGAGCAACCCTGTTCGAAGACGGTTATGAGCGAGTCCAAGCGGGTTTCCGCAACGCCGGCGAGGAGCTGCAGAAGCTTCAGGATCGCGCCGACGAAAACCGACGCGATTTTTCGGAGCGCGCACAGGTCCTGGCGAAGAAGGTGCAAAAGCAGCTGCGCGATATTCCCGCATTCAAAGCCGCCGACGAATACCGCGTCGAAGTCCTGAAGCAGATCGAAAGCAACATGGACGTTTTTCTGGCCCGGCTCCCGGTTGCCTCCACGAACGACATCAAAAAGCTCGAGAAGAAGGTCAACGCGCTGACCCGGAAGGTCCGCTCGCTCGAGAAGTTGCTCGAGGATTAAGCGTCGCCAAGGCCCGGTGGAAGTCAGATCCACCGGGCCTTTCCTTTGTCTTCGGCCCGAACCACAGCCCCACGTGACTGCTAGTCTCCCTTCTCGAGACCAGACGCCAGCAACCCCCCAAGTTCGGAGACCCCGTGGCCGCCTATCAATCCCCCGACTTCTTTCATCTGGACGACTTTCACTTCAGCGAAGAAGAGCGCATGGTGCGCGACAATGCGCAGCGCTATGCGCAGGACAAGCTGATGCCGCGGGTGCTCGAAGCCTTCCGCCATGAGAAATTCGACCGCGATATCATAAGCGAAATGGGGGCGCTGGGCCTGCTGGCGGTGATGCTGCCGGAACGCTATGGCGGGGCGGGACTGGGGTATGTGTCCTATGGGCTGATTGCCCGGGAACTAGAGCGGGTGGATTCCGCTTACCGCTCGATTCTAAGCGTGCAGAACTCGCTCGTGATCTACCCCATCTTCGCTTACGGCACGGAGCAGCAAAAGAAAAAATTCCTGCCTAAACTGGCATCGGGCGAGATGATCGGCTGCTTCGGCCTCACCGAACCCGATTTCGGTTCCGACCCCGGCGGCATGCGCACCCGCGCGGGTAAGACCAAAGGCGGCTATATTCTCAACGGCGCAAAATCATGGATATCCAACGCGCCCAGCGCCGATGTCTGCGTGGTATGGGCGAAAACCGAAGACGGCGTGATCCGCGGCTTTCTCGTCGAGCGCGGCGCAAAAGGTCTGTCCACGCCTAAAATCGAAGGCAAGTTTTCGCTGCGCGCGTCGGAAACCGGCGAGATCGTGCTCGAGGACTGTTTTATACCGGAGGAGAATCTGCTGCCCGGGGCGCAAGGCCTGGCCGGTCCGTTCCGCTGTCTCAACCGGGCGCGCTTCGGCATTTGCTGGGGCGCCATGGGGGCGGCTGAATTCTGCTGGCACGCGGCGCGCCAATATGTGCTGGACCGGAAACAGTTCGGACGCCCGCTCGCCGCCAACCAGCTCATCCAGAAGAAACTCGCCGACATGCAAACCGACATCACCATCGGCCTGCAAGGCGCGCTTCAGCTCGGCCGCCTGTTCGAAGCGGGCCGCGAGACGCCCGAAGCCATCTCGCTGATGAAGCGCAACAATAGCGGCAAGGCGCTGGATATCGCCCGCGTCGCCCGCGACATGCATGGCGCGAACGGCATCGTCGATGAGTATCACGTCATAAGGCATCTGCTGAATCTGGAGACCGTGAACACCTATGAGGGCACTCACGACATCCACGCGCTTATCCTGGGCCGTGCGCAGACGGGTATTCAGGCTTTTTTCTGATGCTCCCGCGGAAAGCGGGTTTGCTTGCCTCAACACATGCTAGGGTCTAAGTTTCCCGCCATGTGAAGCGCCTGGAACAGGAGAACATCATGCAGGGTATTTTGAGCAACCTCAAATCGACCGTGATCGCCGGTTTCGCGCTTACGGCCCTCCTTATCATCCTGGTTGGTGGATTGACCGGCTCGTTCATCGCCCTCGACATGGACTGGTTCACCTTTCTGTTCCGCTGGCTGCATGTGTTGAACGGCGTCATGTGGATTGGCCTGCTGTGGTATTTCAATTTCGTGCAAATCCCGAATATGCCGAACATCCCCGACGACCAGAAGCCGGCCATCGGCAAGGTCATCGCGCCGGCCGCCTTGTGGTGGTTCCGCTGGGCCGCCATGGGCACCATCGCAACGGGGCTGATCCTCGCCGCCATGAACG
>JADFHH010000462.1 GCA_022567275.1 Pseudomonadota bacterium
AAAGCACCATCGCCTCATGCAGCACCTCGCGGGCCTCCAGCGGCGCATCGCTTGCGGCGTTTTCATCCATCAGACGGGTGAGCAGCTCCTGATCGAGAGAACCCCAATTGACGCCGATACGCACCGGCTTGTCATGCGCGAGCGCGATCTCGATAATGCGGGCAAATTGCCGGTCGCGCTTGTCCTTGAAGCCGACATTGCCCGGATTGATGCGGTATTTATCCAGCGCTTCGGCGCAGGCCGGGTGATCGGCCAGCAGCTTGTGGCCGATATAGTGAAAATCGCCGATCAGCGGCACGCCGACCCCTTGTGCGCGCAGCGCATCGCGGATATGCGGCACGGCGGCGGCGGCCGCGTCGCGGTCGACGGTGATGCGCACCAGTTCCGAACCGGCTTCGGCCAGGGCCGCGATCTGCGCCACGGTGGCGTCCACGTCGGCGGTATCGGTATTGGTCATGGATTGCACAACGATGGGCGCCGAGCCGCCCACTTCGACGCCGCCGATCATGACCGGTATGGCCGTTCGCCGCTGAATTTTGGATATGCTCATGGCACCTTTCTTACCGCAAACTATTTCCACCGCTTAAATAACGCATATTTTTGTCTTGCAGGGGAATATCCATGTCTAGTTATTGCAATGAAAAAATGTCACCGTTAGACGATAATTCACCGACAGGCTTGATGCTCGAACTTGTTTTTAGAGTGTGAATGACTATTATTCGATTCTGGTATCAGGAGATCGCTCATGGCGGAACGCAAACAGTTTTTGAATAGTCCAGCGCTTGATCCCGAATTGAAAGCGCTTCTCGATTCGGCTAGAAAAAAGCCCGTCACGGAGGAACAGCTTCACGAGCAACGCATTAGTTTTGCCTTTGGCAATGCTCTTGAGTCGGACTTGATTACCAAGGAATCGGTGCGTTTGACATCCAGCAAGATACGGCTCGAAACCTGATCCTTTGATGTCCATAAGGGAGAAAGACGACCCAACGTTCTTTGCCCACCTCCAGGAACAAAATCTTCTGAGGCAATATGATCTCCTGACAAACTGCGTTGAGATCGGTTTGTCAAAAGGGATTGAAGCGTTTGACAAATACACCCTTTGGTCCCTGAACCACGTCGCCGTCGCCAATATCGCGCAATTTGGCGGGCGGTTCAGGGAACAGCCTATTTACGTCGGGAATTACATTCCTCCGCACTTCAAGGAGGTTCCTTCCCTGATGGATCAGTTTTTTTCGGTAATCCACGAAAATTGGACAATCATCGATCATCCCACAACTTTGCCGGCATATGCGCTGTGGCGTCTAAACTGGGTGCACCCTTTCGTAGAAGGTAATGGCCGAACAGCGCGGGCTGCTTGCTATTACCTGATGTGCATGAGGTTCGGAAAATTGCTTCCCGGGACCAAAATTGTTCCCGAACGTATTCGCGAAAACAGGCAGCCCTATTACCAAGCTCTGCGAGCGGCCGACCAGGCGTGGGAGAAGGGCCACTTCGATGTGATCGAGCTTGCAAACTATCTGCAGGAACTCTTGAAAGCTCAATTGGCCGATCAATAGCCATTTTGCGGGGATGATATCCGTTACCGCCCCGCGCCGAGATTACCACGCAAGAATGACATCACGAAAATAACCGCCAGCGCCAGGACGATGGTTGGCCCGGCGGGGGTGCCGAGCCAGAAGGAGGCGGCGATTCCGCCCACCACGCCGAAGCTTGCGATCACGGCGGCGATCACCGCCATGCGTTCGGGCGTCGAGGAGAACGGACGGGCGGTGGCGGCCGGGATAATCAGCAGCGAGGCGATCAGCAGAATACCGACGAGTTTCATGGCCAGCGCCACGGTGAAAGCCAGCAGCGCCATGAACAGTGCGTGTGTCCGCGCCGCGTTCACGCCTTCGGCCCGGGCCAGATCCTCATGCACCGAAATGGCGAGCAGGGGCCGCCATATCCAGGCGGTAACGGTGAGAATGACCGCGCCCCCGCCATAAATCCACAGCAGATCGCTATCGCTAACGCTCAGAATATCGCCGAACAGAGCACCCATCAGATCGAACTCGTTGCTGCCAAGCACGCTCGCCGCGATCAGGCCGCCGGCAAGCGCCACATGGGCCAGGACGCCTAATATG
>JADFHH010000054.1 GCA_022567275.1 Pseudomonadota bacterium
GACATCATCGCGCTCGCCGAGAATGGCGCGCAAGCGTCAGAAGAAGCACGACCGGTAGCGCGCCAACTCCTGGACTTTTTTGGCCAGCGCGAGGTTGAGCCGCCGGCCCAGGTCGGCGATCCTGGTCTGGCTTTCCCTGTCGCGCGATTCCGTCGTCTCCAGCATCTCCTCAAGCGCCGCGATTTGCCGCCTGATCGCGGCCAGTTGCTGATTCAACAACTCGACGCTTGCGAGCGCGCGCGCGCCGATGGATATTTGCTCATCCAGCTTGCTGGCAAGCCCCGAGGCGCGTCGCGCGGTTTTCCTGGCGGTTTCACCCTGCGCGCCAAGCAACCCCGTCAGGCGTTTATTTTCCGCGGCTTTTGACTCTATCGTCACCCCGAGCGACGACAGATTGTCTTCCAGGGTTATTTTTGTGGATGTCTCGAGCGCAAGCAATTCGGTCAGTTGGGCGATGTGCCGGTTGAGCCGCTTCAGGGCTGTGTCCTTGCCGCTCGCCACCTGCGTGGCGATGAATTGCACCACCATGAACACCGAAAGCAGAAAGGTCACGACCAGCAGCAGCGTCGCCATCGCATCCACGAAGCCCGGCCAATAGTTGGTATCGGCCCGGTAGCGGCGTGTGCGCGCCAGACTCACCGGGAGCTGTCCCTGGGTCCGGATTTTGTCCGGGGAGCGGATTTCTTGTCTGCGTTTTCGGTGATGTCCTTGATGATGGACGCCATGTCACGCTGTAACTCGGCCTGTTCATCGGCCCATTCGCGCACGATCTTTTGCTCCGCGCGCATCTGCTCGATCATTTTCTCGACACCGGCCGCGAGGCCCCGGACAGCTTCAGCGGAATTGTCTTTGAGCGTGTCTTTTTCGATATTGGCGCCGAGTGTGGAGATGGAACGCTGCATCTCCAGCATCGCGTAGCGCAACTGCGGTGTCGAGCCGCTGGCGAGGGTTTCGCTCAACTGCAATTCGGTGATGCCGGACAACCAGTCTTCAAGCTCGTTGTAGAACCGGTTTTGCGCCTGTCCCGCCTGCAAATCGAGGAAACCCAGCACGAGGGAACCGGCCAGCCCGAACAGGGATGAGGAGAATGCGGTGCCCATGCCCTTCAGGGGCGCGGCCAGACCTTCCTTCAGTTCTTCTAACAGGACGAGACCGTCATTGCTGCCGGTATTGAGCGTGGCGATGGTCTGGCCGACCGCATTGATGGTATCCAGCAAGCCCCAGAAAGTACCAAGCAGCCCGAGGAAAATAAGCAGCCCCACCAGATAGCGTGAAATGTCACGGGCTTCGTCGAGCCGCGAGCCGATCGAGTCCAGTATCGAGCGCATCGACAGCGTCGAGAGCGACACGTGCCCGGTGCGGTCGCGCAGCATGGTGGCCATGGGGGCCAGCAGCACCGGCGCCTTGGCGACCTTCAACCCCGGATCGGCAATGCGGAAATTGTTCACCCAGCGGATTTCGGGAAACAATCTCACGATTTGCCGGAAGGCGTAGGCGATGCCGATAAACAGCACGCCGACGATCAGGCCGTTGAGGCCGGGATTGGTCATGAAAGCGGAGACGGTCTGGGTGTAAAGAATGGCGACCAGAAACGCGACGAGGATCAGGAAGATGATCATTCGCCAGAAAAATACCTGGGGCCTGGTCAGGGTCATATGACCTGGAAGGGTTGCCATGTGAGCTTGTTATACTTTCTACGCCGCCCAGAGCAATAGTTTTGAAAAGCGGCTTCTTCATGCCCGCGCGGCGTCGCAGGCGCCATCAAGCCGCGGCGGCGCATTCTCCCAGCACGCGGCTCAGCGCGCGGTGAATGCGTTCATTGCCGGCGATAATCCCGCCGCTCGCGAGCATATCCGGCTTGCCCTCAAGACCGGTTACATAGCCGCCCGCCTCGCGCACGATCAGAATTCCCGCCGCCATATCCCACGGTTTGAGATTGCGCTCCCAGAAGCCATCGAAGCGCCCGGCGGCGAGCCACGCCAGATCGAGCGACGCGGCCCCCATGCGCCGCACACCGGCACAGCGGCCCATGACATTTTCACATTCCCGCAAGAACAGCCCGTGATCCGGCCTGCCGCGATGGGGAATGCCGGTGGCGATCACGCAATTGTCGAATTCAGTGCGCCCGGCGACACGGATACGCCGGTCATCGAGAAACGCGCCCTTGCCGCGCTCGGCGGTAAACGTGTCGCCGTTGGCCGGATTGTAGATCAGGGCGGAGACGAGTTCACGCTCACGCTCCAGGGCAATGGAAATCGCAAACATTGGAATGCCGTGCAGGAAATTGGTGGTGCCGTCGAGCGGATCGACAATCCAGCGATGGGTCTTGTCCGCGCCCGCCACCGCGCCGCGTTCCTCCATCAAAAAGCTGTATCCGGGCCGGGCGCGCGACAGCTCTTCAAACAGGACGGTTTCCGCGCGCGTATCGGCTGAAGTCACGAAATCAGCCGGTCCCTTGAGGGAGACCTGCAATTGCGCGACCTCGCCAAAATCGCGCGCCAGCCCGCGCGCCGCCTTGCGCGCCGCCTGAAGCATCACATTCATGAGGGCTGATGCAGGCATATCTAATCAGCGCGCTTCACATATGTGAGTTCGTTGGTGTCGACGATGATCTTCTCGCCGGTCTGGACGAATGGCGGCACCATCACGCGTATGCCATTGTCAAGCATGGCGGGCTTGTTCGAAGACGCCGCCGTCTGCCCCTTTACCACCGGCTCCGTCTCCACCACCTCGAGCGTCACCTGATCGGGGAGAGAGACGCCGATCAGCTTGCCCTCATAGCTTTCCACGACAACGGTCATGCCATCCTGCAGGAACGCCCGGCGCTCGCCCACAAGCTCCTCGGGAAGTTGAATCTGTTCGTAGGATTCCAGATCCATGAAGGTCAGCATATCGCCGTCAGAATAGAGGAACTGATAATCTTTCTGTTCCAGCCGGACGCGTTCGACGGTTTGGGAGGAGCGGAAGCGCTCATTGAGTTTCGAACCGTCGATGAGGTTCTTCAACTCCACCTGATTGAAAGCGCCGCCCTTGCCCGGCTTCACCGCGTGGGTCTTGACCGCCACCCACAATCCGCCCTTGTGCTCGATCATATAGCCTGGACGGATTTCATTGCCGTTGATTTTCATTTTTGTCGTTTTTACTGGTCATGTTGCTGTTAGTGGCTGACATAGATCATGTGTGCCTCAGCGGCAACCGGGCAGAGCGCTCAGCCGCCAACATGTTTGAGCACCCAGGCTTTGGCCGCGGCTTCCGCCTTGCTGCGCTGCTGCTGGCTCAGCTTTGCCATATAGAGGTCGAGCCAAAAGTCGCTGACCCCGGCGTCGCGCGCGAGCAGGTGCCATTTGGCGGCCTCCAGCGGGTCTTCCTTGAGCCCCGCGCCATGGGCGTAGATGCGCGCCAGCCGGTTTTGCGCCACCGGGTTTCCCTTGTTAGCGGCAATGGTGAACAGCTCGATCGCGCCCGCCTCGTCTTTTTGTACGCCCTTGCCATTGAATTGCATGATGGCGAATTCGATTTGCGCGGCGGTGAGTCCGAGATCCGCCGCGCGCTTTGTCCATTGCACTGCTTTTACCGGGTCCCTGGTCACCCCGCTTCCCTGATCATACAATCCGGCCAAATCATATTGCGCCTGGGCGTGCTCCTGTTCGGCGGCTTTTTGCAGCCATGTGGCGGCGGCACGAAAATCCAGCTTGCGGACGCGGCCCTCTACGTACAACAGCGCAAGGTTATATTGCGCGGAAGGAAGCCCCCCCTTGGCGGCTTGCTCGAACAAATCCGCCGCACGGGCGCGGTCCTGCCTGACGCCCGCGCCATCGACCAGCATCAGCCCCAGCGCCAGCTGCGCATTGGCGTCGCCGAGCCGTGCGGCCTTGTCATACCAGCGCGCCGCCGCCGGCAAATCTTTCGCCACGCCGAGGCCTTTTGAATACAGCTCGCCAAGCAGCGTATGCGCGGCCGGGTCGCCGGCGGCGGCGGCTTTTTCCGCCTCTTCGAGGGCGGTGAGGTAATTGCCCAGCAGAAACGCGTCATAGGCGGGGTCGGGCGTGGCCGCGAGGGCGGGGTGAACAAGGCTTGAACAAACAAACAAAACGGATGCGATCCCGCGTCCCCGTCTGAGCCAGTGTGCAAAAAAATTACCGGTCATCCGGAATCCTGCTGCCCGGCGAAGCTGGCGCTGAATTGGGCGACCGCGCTTGCCGGGCCGGCTGAATGGGTCCAGATCGCTTCTCCCATGGCGATGAAATCCGCGCCCGCGTCCGATAACCGCCGGGCATCGTCCGCGCCAGATATATTCCATGCCACGCTAGGGATCGTCACGAATTCCGACCACCAGACGATCATGTCTTCCAGTCCGGATTCTGTGCCGCCAGGGGCGGCGTCAGCCGACGCCTTGAAGGCGGTATAGTCCGCGCCCATCTCTCCCAGCCTCAGGCCGGTATGACGGGACAGGCCGCAATCCACCCCGATAATCGCTTCTCCTCCCAGGGCGCTACGCGCCGCGCCATAGAGGGATTCAACGCCCGGAATATGGACACCGTCGGCGCCGAGCTCGGCGGCGGCATATATATCATTTTCCAGCAGCAGCGGAATGCCGGCCGCCTGGGTGAAACGCAGCAGCATTTCGGCATGGCCGTGCGACACCTTCTCATCGGGACCCGATTGCAACAGCACGCAGGCGAGTGCATCGAAGCACCCGGATTTGGCGAGCTGGAAAATCATATCCTGGGTCTTGTACGCAGGGACAATCAAATAAAGCTGGCAGCCGGTTTCACTGCGGCCCATGGCGGTCTATGCGGCCTGTTCCAGCTGCGTATTCCACGCACCCGTCGCGGCCAGCGAATTCATTTTCGCGCGGTGCGAAAAGGCCGCCTGCGCCGCCGCCTCATTCTCCGGCTTCCCGCCCCAGGCCTTCAACGCCGCCGCCTGAAGCGCGCGGCCATAGGAGAAGGAAAGCCGCCAGGGCGTATCGAACATCGCATTCATCGCCGAGAGGTGCGCGGTGGCGTCTTCTTCCGACTGCCCGCCGGACAGGAAACAGATGCCCGGCACGGCGGAAGGCACGGCGCGCTTGAGGCATTTCACACTCTGCTCGGCGACCTCTTCCACGCCGGCCTGCGTGCCGCATGCCGTGCCTGAGAGAATCATATTCGGTTTCAGGATGGTGCCCTCGAGGTGAACCCGCTGGGCGGTGAGTTCAGCGTAAAGCGCGTTCAGCGCGGCTTCGGTCACCTCGAAACAACGCTGGATGTCATGGGGTCCGTCCATCAGCACTTCGGGCTCGACGATGGGCACGATATTGGCCTCCTGCGCAAGTGCTGCGTAACGCGCCAGTGCATGGGCGTTGGCGGCGATACATGTGCGTGAAGGGATGTGATCGCCAATGGCGATGACGGCGCGCCATTTGGCGAAGCGCGCGCCAAGCTCGTAATATTCGGCGAAACGCTCGCGCAGGCCGTCGAGCCCTTCGGTCACCTTCTCGCCGGGACAACCCGCAAGCTCCTTGGCGCCGGTATCCACCTTGATGCCGGGAATGGCGCCGGTATCGGCAATCACCCTGGCGAGCGGCGTGCCGTCCCTGGCCGTTTGGCGCAGTGTTTCGTCGAACAGGATAACGCCGGAAATATATTTCGACATGGCGCCGGTAGAGCGGAACAGCATCTCGCGATAATCGCGGCGATTGTCTTGCGTCGATTCCGCGCCGATCGAATCGAACCGCTTCTTGATGGTCCCGGTGCTCTCGTCCGCCGCCAGGATGCCCTTGCCCTTGGCCACGATGGCTTGCGCGGTTTGTTCCAGTTGCGCCGTCATATTCTGCTCCCTTGCCGTGCAAATCCGTGTCAATTGCTATTGGGGCAGAGTCCTACCCGCGAGGACGCCCGCGTCAAGAGGCGAGAGTGGATAAAATCTCCTCTGGCTGCTGCAGGATCGCCCCGGGGTCAGGGGCGCACCCGCCAATAATCTCCCTCTCCCCGCCGGGGAGAGAGCCCGCCCCCGAGAAGTCGGGGGGCCGGGGTGAGGGGGCGTGCATAGACTCTTGATCCGTTCACGCGGATGCTTTGAAAACAAACCCGAATGCGCCCAAGAGCGCATGAGTCTTTGTTCGTCACCCCGCCCTCAATCCCTCCCCGTCAAGGGGAGGGAGGAATTTTTTTACATAGGCCACGCATGTTCTCACGCCCACCTCTTGAAACGCGCCGCGTCAAGAGGCGAGAGTGGATAAATTGGCGGGAAAATTTTCTCTCGCTGCTGCCGGATCGCCCCGCCCCTCAGGCCCGCCCCAGCAGGGCCGTGCGAAAGCGCACACGGGCCGCGGCCGGCTCCAGCAGGCGTTTGACGGCTGGCGGCTCCCCGGGGCTGACGCGCAGCAGCACGAAGCACGCGCCGTTCGACTGGCGCAGCATCGCCGCGCCGCGCGCGAGCTGATTTTTGCGCTCAATCGTGCAGCTCATCTTGAACCCGGCGCCTATGGCGATGCGTTCGAGATCGACGCCAAAACTGGTGTGGCTCTTCTGGTAGCCGGTCTCGCCATAGTGGCCATTGTCGACACACAGGATTGACAGATTTGCCGGATCGAGCACGGCGATTGTGGCCAGCGTGCCCACGTTCATCAGCAATTCCCCATCGCCGGTTATAGCCAGCACCCGCCTGTCAGGCTGCGCCAGGGCAAGCCCCAGCCCCATTCCCGCCGCCGCGCCCATGGCGCCCGCCATGGCGTAAAGATGCGCCGCGTCGCCGGTGAGCGACGCCATGTCCTTCGATGTGCCGGCGAGACCCGACACGATCAAAAAATCTTCGTGCTCGCCAATCAGCGCCGGGACCGCCGTGCGGCGGTTCAACTCGAATATGGGCGTGGTACTGCTGTCAGCCATGGGTATTTCCTAAAAAGCCTTCGCGCCAAGCAGTTTTTGGGTCAGAAGCACCGCGACCGCACTGCCCGCCTTGTAGACCATGGTGGCGGCGGCCTCGACGGCAGGCACGGCGTCGTCCGGCTCGCTCACCTCCATGCAGATGACGCCCATCGCTTCAAGCACGGGGCGCACGGCCTGTCCCATGGGGATCTGCCACGGGTTGCCTTCGCCGAATTCCCCGCGCATGGAGACGAGTGTCAGAAAGGGAAATTTTCCGCCCTTGATAAGCGACAGAAAATTGATGCAGTTGCCCACACCGCTGGATTGCATCAGCAGCACGGCGCGGGCATCGCCCAGATTGGCGCCCGCCGCCAGCGCGACGCCTTCCTCCTCGGTGGTGAGCGCGATGGCGTGCACATCGGGGTCGGCGATGCATAGATCGATCAGGATGATGTGTCCGGCGTCGGGCACGTAGGAAAATTGCGTAACATCGTGCGCCCGCAGCACGGCGTAGACATCATGCTGCCATCCGGTTGCAGTGCTCTTATCCGAGGCCTGCATGCTAGCCCAGCTTGCCCATCGCCACCGCGGTATCGGCCATGCGGTTGGAAAAACCCCACTCATTGTCATACCAACTCATGACGCGCACCAGCGTGCCGTCCATCACCCTGGTCTGATCGAGATGGACGATGGATGAGCGCGGGTCGTGGTTGAAATCAATCGAGACATTGGGCTGGTCGGTGGTGCCGAGAATGCCCTTGAGCTGCTGCGCGGCGGCGCGGCCCACCCGCAAGTCGGAAGACCGGCCGGCCTCGCTTACCGAGACGGACATCTCTACATCTGTGACACCCAAGACAACGTGGTCCATGATTGGAATCTGTCCAACGGCGAGGCCCGGAGGATCGGCCGGACCGGCGGCCTTACGCTGGTGGAGCCCGTCGCGGTGGCCGTCGATGACAGAGGGACCGTGTTCGTGGCCGATACGGGACGAGGCGAGGTCGTGGCGTATAGCGGTGCCACACCGCGGGTGTTCAAGCCGGAGAATCGAGACGGCTACCGGCCGGTGGCGGTGGCGGTGGCGGGGGATTCGCTGTTCGTCGCCGACATCTCCACGCACCAGATCGACACGTTTCTCGTGACAAATGGCCGTCACATGGACTCCTTCGGAGGCGTTGGGGAAGATCTCGGCAAGCTCTACTACCCGATGGGGATCGACGTCGGCACCAACGGATCGCTGTACGTCAGCGACATGATGAACGGGCGCGTGCAGGTGTTCGACCGGTGGCACCAGCCGATGTTCAGCTTCGGTGAGCCCGGGAACCGCTACGGCGACATGGGCAAGCCGCGACAACTCGCGGTCGCCGGCGATGGCACGATCGTCGTCGCGGATGCCGAGTTTGCCCACGTTCACCTGTTCGACGAGCAAGGGCGCTTGCTCTTGCTCGTCGGCGGACCGACCGACGAACCAGGCGGCACTCCCCTGCCGGTCGGCGTCGCGCTGGCCGAATCCC
>JADFHH010000463.1 GCA_022567275.1 Pseudomonadota bacterium
TTCCAGGAGTTCGCGGCTCTGTCGCTCACCGGCCGAGAGGACGACCTGCGTTCGTTTGCGGCTGAGCCCACGAAGAATCCGCCGAATTTGCGCAGGTAAAACCCCTAGCCGCTCGGCTGCCTGAACGTCCTCATGCAAGGCGGTGAAAGTTTGCTGCCGCGCTCGCTCCATTCCTGCGGCGGCCTCGCGAAGTTCGGCGTCGATTTGGCCCGGATCGCGTCCATGAGGAACGGGAAATATTCCTCGAATTTTTGCGGATGAAAGGCGGCTTGCTGGGGCTTTCGGATTTTCTGCCACAAAGCGCCATCGACCGTGATCATGCTTTTGCCGAACACCGGGCGCATACCGTCGAAATATTTGTTGTAATTGTCGGCGTTTTCAACCAGCACGCGTTTAAAATGTTCCACGTCGGACAGCAGAATCACGCGCTGATTCTTCAGATTGATGGGAATGACGCCGCCATATTTGTCGGCCAGCCGCATGAGAAGCTGCATCGGGTCTTTCTGATTCATCAGCGCCGAGAGCTTGAACCAGATGCTTTGCTCTTCGCCGAGCCCGTGATCGTGAGAATATGCGACTGTCATCGGGTGCCCCTCAACGCTTGTCATTTGTATAATTTCTAGTAGCACCCGCTGTTTCACATTGTCCATATGGGCACTTCACGAGGGTTAGCATGCCGCACCCCTTCAAGGCGATGTGGTGTGATGCCGCTTAATCGGGCGAGCGATCATGGATGACCCGTTCCCCCTCAACCCTGGCGCTGCCCGAGGCGACCAGTTTCAGCGCTTGGGGATAGAGCTTGTGTTCGGCTTCGAGCACGCGCGCGGCGAGATCGCCGGGCGAATCTTCGGGGAGAACCGGAATTTTGGCTTGGGCTATTATGGGTCCTGCGTCCATTTCCGTGCGCACAAAATGCACCGTACAGCCGCTTATTTTCATGCCCGCGGCGATCACCCGCTCATGGGTGTCGAGGCCCTTGAAAGCCGGCAGCAGGGAAGGGTGGATATTGAGCTGCCGGTCGCGCCAGGCTTCGACAAAGCCTTTCGTCAACAGCCGCATGAAACCGGCCATGCAGATAATATCCACCTTGGCCGCGCGCAGCGCCGCGTCGAGATCGGCCTCGAAGGCCTCGCGCGAGGGGTATTTCCTATGGTCGATTACACGCGTCGCGATGCCGGCTACGGCGGCGATATCAAGTCCGGCGGCTTCAGATCGATTAGAAATAACGAGAATGATTTCAGCAGGATATGACGGTTTTTTGCAAGCTTCTATTAACGCGGACATATTGCTCCCGCGTCCTGAGATGAGAACGCCGACACGTTTGCGCTCCGTCACGACTTCAAGTCCAGTTTGCCTGAAAAGCGCACAGATGAAGCGCCCTCGCAGGCCTCGATTTCGCCGAGCGGAAACGCGGTTTCCCCCGATTGGGCAAGCGAGGACAGGACCGCATCCGCTTCACCGGCTGAGACAATGATGACCAGTCCCGCGCCGCAATTGAAAGTGCGCAGCAACTCCGCGGGCGCGACGCCGCCTTGCATTGCAATCCAGCCGAACACGGGCGGAACAGTGAGATTGCCAAGATCGACGCGGGCGCAAAAACCCTCGGGCAGCACCCGCGGCAGGTTTTCCGGCAGGCCCCCTCCGGTAATATGCGCCAGCGCCTTCAGCGCCCCGGTTTCGCCAATGGCGGCCAATACGCCCTTCACATATATCCGCGTCGGCGTCAGCAGGGCGTCGCCAAGAGACTGGCCGGGGGCAAACGGGGCCGGGTCGCTCCAGTTCAGACCGCTTGTCTTCACCACTCTGCGGATCAGTGAAAACCCGTTGCAATGAGCGCCCGAGGAGGCCACCGCGATGAGCACGTCTCCGGCTTCGATATCGCTGCGCGGCAAGAGGTTTCCACGTTCAACGGCGCCGACCGCGAAGCCCGCAAGATCATAGTCGCCAGCACTATAGAGTCCCGGCATTTCCGCCGTTTCACCGCCGATCAGCGCCGCGCCGGCCTGCTTGCACCCCTCCGCGATGCCTGAGATTACCTGTTCCGCGATTGTTGGCTCAAGTTTTCCGGTGGCGAAATAATCCAGGAAAAATAATGGTTCGGCGCCCTGAACAATGA
>JADFHH010000055.1 GCA_022567275.1 Pseudomonadota bacterium
TTGGCGACATTCGGCAGCACGAGATTCTGCTCATGGGTGACGCGGATTTCGTCGAGCGAGAAATTTTCGGCCAGATCGGCTACGCCGCGCATCTGGTCCGCCGAGGCGTCGCCGGGGATGCCGCCGATGGGTTTGAGCGAGATATTGACGATCGCATAGCCGGGCACTTTATGTGCGCTCACATTGCGCTCCACCCATTGGGCGAATTTTTTGTTTTTCACCACATGCCGGGCGTGATCGGGATCGTCGTCTGCAAGGTCCTCGTAATCCGGCGGCGCGAAATAGGCGGCGATGCGTTCAAGCTCATGCTCGGGCGGCACCACGCGCGGCGCGTCGATCCGGGCATATTCTTCCTCGACCTGGGCGGTGAATTCGTCCGCGCCCAGCTCATGCACCAGGATCTTGATACGCGCCTTGTATTTGTTGTCGCGCCGGCCATGCAGATTATAGACGCGCATGATCGCTTCGAGATAGGCGAGCAACTCATCCTTGGCCAGCCAGCCGCGCACCCGCACGCCAAGCATCGGCGTGCGGCCCATGCCGCCGCCGACAAAAACCTCGAAACCAATTTCACCAACTGAGTTGGTTTTCACCCGCAAGCCGATGTCGTGGTAGGCAATCGCCGCCCGGTCGGCCTCGGCGCCCGTCACCGCGATCTTGAATTTTCGCGGCAAAAACGAGAATTCCGGGTGCAGGGAAGACCATTGCCGCATCAGCTCCGCGTAAGGCCTGGGGTCTTCGGCTTCATCGGCGGCGACTCCGGCCCACTGGTCGGCGGAAATGTTGCGGATGCAATTGCCGCTGGTCTGGATGGCGTGCATCTCAACTGTAGCGAGATGGGCAAGAATATCCGGCACGTCGGGCAGCTTGGGCCAGTTAAACTGGATGTTCTGGCGGGTGGTGAAATGCCCGTAGCCACGGTCATATTCATCGGCGATGAAAGCCAGCTTGCGCATCTGTCTGGCGTTGAGCGTGCCATAAGGCACGGCGACGCGCAGCATATAGGCATGAAGCTGGAGATAGAGGCCGTTCATCAGCCGCAAGGGGCGAAACTGTTCCTCGCTCAGCTCGCCCTTGACGCGGCGCTCGACCTGGCCGCGGAACTGCTCTACGCGCTGGTGCACGAATGTTTCGTCGAACTCGTCATATCTGTACATGATACTGGCCTCTAGCCGGAAAATGCCGCAAGCCCTTCGGCGCGGGCGCTGAACTCAAAATCGATGCTCGGACCGCTGGTGCGTATGCGCTCACGAAACGCGACCGGGACCACCCGGCCATCGGTTTCCTCAACCGCGATCAAATACGGGTCGACAACAAGATTGGCCTGAACCGCGAGGACGCCGCCGGCTTCAAGCGCCGCGATAGCGTCATCGGAGCAGGCAATGAGGGCGCTGTCGACGTTGCCCCGCCAGGTTCCGTCGGACGCGAGGAACACAACCATGCCGTCGCTGAGGAGATTGGCCGTCAATATCTGAGGGCCACTGACTTTCTTCACCATGATGTTGCTGCTAACCAGCGAGCCAGATCGGTACGGCGGGTTAGCCCTGAAACGCCCTTGGGGCAAGAGGATATTCAGAATATTATTCTTTTAGCTCAGGAATCAAGGCGTCATTATAAAATATTATGCTGCTAAAAGATAATAATTGGAATATTATTCTACGATTGACCGCATCGCTCTCATTGTGTGGCGATGTGGCGCGGGACAGCTAGAATAGTCGCCTTTATTGCCAGCAATAGGCTCACTTTTTCGCGATATGGGCACCGTTGAGGGCCATCCGGGCATCCCCCGCCATCGGACAGGAACGCGACAAGGGGATTGCGGCTTATACCAATTGTTATTTGGTAATATTCATTTTACCTGTTGCGCCCAGCGTCAAGCTCTGATCGGATACGAATGTGGAGCGCCGGTGAGGCATTGGGTCGTGTCGGCTTCACGGAAATTGAACCGCGTGGACGCCGGGTGTTTAGCGTGGCGCGGTTTTTGGGCCGCCGGTCTTGCCAATGACCGGCACGAGGCCCGAGGGTTTGGGCTAATGAGCGCAGTGGATGTCGCTGTCAAGTCCCGCGGTATGCGGCCGACTGACATCGCAAATCCCCAATTTTTCCACAAGATCGTGGATTGCCAATGGGCGTGCCCGTCGCACACCCCGGTTCCGGAATATATCCGGCTGGTGGCCCAGCGCCGTTATACCGAAGCCTATATGCTGAACTGGGAATCGAATGTTTTTCCAGGCATTCTCGGGCGCACCTGCGACCGGCCCTGTGAACCGGCCTGCCGGCGCGGCCGGCTGGAGGACAAGCCCGTCGCCATTTGCCGGTTGAAGCGGGTGGCGGCGGATTATCGCGGCGATATCTCCGCCATGCTGCCGAAAATCCCGAAAAAGAAAAACGGCAAGCGCATTGCCCTGCTGGGGGCGGGGCCGGCCTCGCTCACGGTGGCGCGCGATCTCATGCCGCTGGGCTACACGTGCGTGGTGATTGAGAAGGACCCGCGCGGCGGCGGGCTGATGCGCACCAATATCCCCTCCTTCCGTCTGCCCGAACAGGTGTTGAACGAGGAAGTGGAAATAATTCTCGACATGGGTGTCGAGACCCGGTTCGGCCATGAGATAACCTCTCTGAAAGCGGTGCTGGATGAAGAGTTCGACGCGGTGTTCGTCGGCACCGGCGCGCCGCGCGGCAAGGACTTGAAAGTCCCGGGCCGCGAAGAGGCCAGCGCCAACATCCATATCGGCATCGACTGGCTCACCTCGATCGCCTTTGAACACACCACCAAAGTGGGCAAGCGCGTCGTGGTTATCGGCGGCGGCAACACGGCAATGGACTGCTGCCGTTCCTCGCTGCGCCTTGGCGGCAAGGATGTGCGCGTCACCGTGCGCTCACCCCGCGCCGACATGAAGGCGTCGGACTGGGAGATCGAGGATGCGGAGCGCGAGGGCATTCCGATCTTCGACAATCACCAGCCATTGGAATTCATGCTCGACAATGGCCGGCTCGCCGGCGTCAGATTCGCGCGTATGAAAGCCGAATATGACGACACGGGCCGCCGCACGCTGACACCGACCGGCGAAGAGGTGGTGTTCGAATGCGACGACGTGCTGATGGCCATCGGCCAGGACAATGCGTTTCCCTGGATTGAGCGCGATATCGGCCTCGAATTTAGCGAAAGGGATATGCCGGTGGTGGACAAGACCACCATGATGTCGACAAGGCCCGGGGTATTTTTCGGCGGCGATGCGGGCTGGGGCCCGGAGAATATCATCTGGGCCGTGGCCCATGGCCACCAGGCGGCGATCTCGATCGATCTGCATTGCGCGGGCAAGAGTCTCACCCAGGCGCGCCCCGGACCCGGGGTCAGCCTCGTCAGCCAGAAGATGGGGCTGCATGAATGGTCCTATGCCAATGATTATTCCGAAGACTTGCGTGTGGCCGTGCCCCATGCGGATCTAAGAAAATCTCTAAGAAACCTCAAGGTCGAGGTCGAGCTCGGCTTCGATGAAAAGCTCGCGCTGGAAGAGGCGGAACGCTGCCTGAACTGCGATATACAGACGGTGTTTACGCGCGATCTGTGTATCGAGTGCGACGCGTGCGTCGATATTTGCCCGGTCGATTGCATCAATTTCATCGCCAATGGCGAGGAAGCGGAGCTGCGCGCGCGCCTGCGCGTTCCAGCGCAAGACCTGTCCCAGGATATCTATATCTCCGATGAGCTGAAAACCGGCCGCATTATGGCCAAGGATGAGGATTTATGTCTGCATTGCGGGCTGTGCGCGGAGCGCTGCCCCACCGGCGCCTGGGACATGCAGAAATTTACCTATCTGGAGCGTCAGGCCGACCCGTCCGGCCAGCCTCATTGCAGCGCGTATATCACATGACAAAGATCAACGATTTCGTCGTCAAATTCGCCAATGTGAATGGCTCGGGTTCGGCGAGCGCCAATCTGCTGTTCGCGAAATCATTGTTCCGCATGGGCCTCGGCGTGGTGGCGAAAAACATTTTTCCGTCGAACATTCAGGGGCTTCCCACCTGGTATGAGGTGCGTATCACCCACCCCTCCCGGCGCGCCCGGCGCGACGGCGTCGACGTCATGGTGGCGATGAACCCGCAATCTTATACGCAAGATCTGGCGGATATCGTGCCCGGCGGCTATCTGATTTACGATTCCAGCCTGCCGCGCCTCTTCCCGCGCGAGGATATCACTGTGCTGGGCATTCCCATCGCGCAGATGTGCGCCGAGGTTTATGACTCCTCGCGCGAGCGCCAGCTGTTCAAGAATGTGGTCTATGTGGGCGCACTGATCGCGCTGCTGGATCTGGATTTCAAAGTGGTCAAGCAAGCGGTGCGGGACCGCTTCAAAGGCAAGGCGCGGCTGGTGGAGGCCAATATCGAAGCGCTGAAGATGGGGCGCGACTATGCGCGCGAACATTTCACCTGTCCGCTGCCCGTCAGGGTGAAGCCCGGCAAGGTGGACAAGGACCGCATCATGATCACCGGCAATGAAGCCGCGGCGTTAGGGTGCGTCTATGCCGGCGCGACGGTTGCCGCGTGGTACCCGATCACGCCCTCGACTTCACTGGCGGAAGCCTTCGAGCGCCATGCCGGGCGCTTGCGTCTCGACAAGGATGGGAAACGCCGGGTGGCGGTTATTCAGGCCGAGGACGAGCTGGCGGCAATCGGCATCGTCATCGGCGCGGGCTGGAACGGCGCACGCGCCTTCACCGCGACCTCGGGTCCCGGCATATCTTTGATGACGGAATTTCTCGGCCTCGCCTATTTCGCGGAGTTGCCCCTGGTGCTGTTCAATATCCAGCGCGGCGGTCCCTCGACCGGCATGCCGACACGCACGCAGCAATCCGACATCACCGCGTGCGCCTATGCTTCGCACGGCGACACCAAGCATGTGTTGCTGTTCCCCGGCGATCCAAAAGAATGTTTCGAGCTGGCGGCGGACGCCTTCGATCTGGCGGAGCGCTTGCAAACGCCGGTCATCGTCATGAGCGATCTGGACATCGGCATGAATGACTGGATTTGCGACCCGCTTGAGTGGGACGATTCGCGGGTTCACGACCGCGGCAAGGTGCTCGATGCCGAAGCCCTCGATCGTTGCCAGGAATTCCGCCGCTATGGCGACGTTGACGGCGACGCCATTCCTTATCGCACGCTGCCTGGAACGCACCCCACCAAGGGCGCCTTCTTCACCCGCGGCTCCTCCCATGACAGCTTCGCCCAATATATCGAGGACGGCGCGCTCAACGCGAAAAACCTCGACCGGCTGACGCGCAAATTCGCCACCGCCGCGAAGCTCATGCCCAAGCCCGTCATTCGCAACACCAGCCGGACCAGCAAGCTCGGCATTATCAATTTCGGCTCCACCGAAGCGGGTGTGCGCGAGGCTGGCGATCTGCTGGCCGCGGATGGCTACAAGCTCAACACCATGCGCTTGCGCGCCTTCCCGTTCGGCAAGGAGGTGGCGAAATTCGCCGCCCGCCATGAGCGGATTTTCGTGGTCGAGCAGAACCGCGACGGGCAGATGCGCTCATTGCTGATAAACGAGGCCGGCATCCCACCGCACAAGCTGGTGCCGGTTTTGAACTATGACGGCATGCCGCTGACGGCTCAATGGATAAAGACGAATATCGAGGCGTTGATCGAAACCGGCAAGCCGGTCGCGGCAGCGCTGCAACTCTCCGCGCAGGCGATGTGAAGGCGAGAACATGACCTATATGAAAAAGCCAAAAGTCCGCCATCCGGGCCTGCGCAAGAATACCCAGGGGATGACCCGGCGTGATTATGAAGGCCTGGTTTCCACCCTGTGCGCCGGGTGCGGCCACGATTCGATCTCGGCGGCCATCATCGAGGCCTGTTTCGATCTCGACTTCCCGGCGCACCGGCTGGCGAAACTTTCCGGCATCGGTTGTTCGTCCAAGACGCCGAACTATTTTCTCAACCGCAGCCACGGCTTCAACTCGGTGCATGGCCGCATGCCGTCCGTCGCTACCGGCGCCAATCTGGCCAACCGCGATCTCATCTATCTCGGCGTGTCCGGCGATGGCGACACGGCTTCCATCGGGCTGGGGCAGTTCTGCCACATTATACGCCGCCGGGTGAATATGACCTATATCGTTGAAAATAATGGCACTTACGGGCTGACCAAGGGCCAATTCTCGCCCACCAGCGACCGCGTGTCCAAATCCAAGAAGGGCGAGGCCAACCTGTTCGAGGCGATCGATCTGTGCACGCTGGCCATTAATCTGGGGGCCGGGTTCGTGGCGCGCGGTTTTTCCGGCGACAAGGACCATCTGGTGCCGCTGATCAAGGCCGCTTTCAGCTATAACGGATTTGCTTTCATCGACGTCATTTCACCGTGCGTGACCTTCAACGACCATGAGGATTCGACCAAATCCTATGACTATGTACGCGCGCATAATGCGGCCATGGACCATCTCGATCTGGTGCCTGAACGCGAGGAGATCATCGCCCAAACCGAACAGGGCAAAACCACGGATGTTCGCATGCATGACGGGTCGCTGATGCGTATTCACAGGCTCGACGATGCCTATGACCCGCGCGATGCCGAATCCGCGCTGAGCATCTTGCGCAAGCGCCACGCCAAGGGGCAGGTGGTGACGGGACTGCTGTATATCGACGAGGAAGACGTGGATATGCATGAACTGCTGGGCATTACAAAGCAGCCCCTGAACGCGGTGCCGATGCGCGATCTGTGCCCCGGCAATGCCGAATTGGTGAAATTCAACAAGAGCTTGCGGTAAGCTGACTGCCGGGCGGTTACCGGAATTTGGCGATTCTGTGCGCCATCACGAGCGCCGCGAATGCGGTGAGGGTCATGGCGAGCGTGAATTCGATCACCCGGTCATAGCCGCCGATTTCCCAGATAAGCGCGCCCACGGTCGGCGCCAGGGCAAAGCCCACGAGAAAAATCGCCGCCAGCACGCCGGCAATCAGGCCAAAATCCTTGCGCCCGAGATATTCCGCCGTAATGACCGGCCGCAGGATGGAGACCATGCCATGGCCCGCGCCCTGAAACAAAACGAAGCCAACCAGCAAATAAGGGATCGCCACCGCGCCGTAGAGTGAAAGCGAAGCGGCCGCCACGGTGAGCGTGCAGGTGATGAACAGCACGCTGGTCGAGACGTGGCGCTCCACCGCCATCATCGCCAGACGCCCCGAGACCTGCATCGGCCCGATCATCGAAATGGCGAGGATCGCCGTTTCCTTGTGCACGCCGCGCTCGTCCAGCAAGGGCAGCAGATGGTTGATCAGCACGCCGTGATTGAACGCCATGGCCATGAAGCAGATGGCGAGGCACCAGAACAGCGGCGAGCGGATGAGGCGCAGGCCGGCCTCCATTTTCAGGCCAGGGGCAAGCGGTTTTGCCTGCGGCCGTGTGTCCGCTTTGCCGCAGGCGTACCAGAACAGCGGCGTGGCGATTACCGCCATCACTGCGGCGAACACCAGCAAGGTCCCGCGCCAGCCGATGGCCGCCGCCAGCGCATTGGCGCTTGGAAAGGACAGCGTTCCGGCAAGCCCGGCGACCAATGTAACGAGCGTAATGGCGCGCCGCGCCTTATCCGCCATGACCCGGGTCAGAATGGCGAAGCAGGCGTCATAGAGACACCCGGCCATGGCGAAGCCGAGCAGCAGCCAAAGCGCGTAGAATTGCCAGAGTTGCGTGACCTGCGAGAGCGCGGCAAGCAGGCTTGCGCCGAACAGGGCGCTGCTCGTGAGCAACACCCGGCCATGCCCCTTGTCGATAATCCGCCCGGCGATGGGGGCCGAAGCCGCCGAGACCAGCAGGGCGAGAGTGAGCGCACCGGTTAGCTCGGTCTTCGACCAGCCAAGATCGCGCTCCCATTCGAGCAGCAGTGCGGGAAATGAATAATACAGCGCCGCCCAGACGATCGTTTCGCCGATCGCCAGGGGCCAGACGATGGCGCGGAATGAACGCGGGGAGGCCGTTGAGGTCATCTGCATTACCATATGCATGATGACATACCGGCGATCAATGGCGCCGCAGTGCTACGCCGCCTGTGTTTCCGGCTGTTCTTTTTGCTCCGGTCCCGCGATTGGCAAGCGGATGGTGAAGCTGCTGCCTGCGCCCTTCTCGCTGTCGACATCGACCGATCCGCCATGCATCTCCGTCAGCTTCTTCACCAGATTGAGGCCGATGCCGGTGCCGGCAATGCCGGTCGATGTCCTGGCGCGGAAGAAGCGTTCACCGATTCTGCCCAGCTCGTCCGCATCGATGCCGATGCCATGATCGATGACCTGGATCACGATATTGCTCCCCTCCACTCGCGCCATGACCTCGAT
>JADFHH010000464.1 GCA_022567275.1 Pseudomonadota bacterium
GACCGGATTCCGGCTTGACCAGCTGCTGGAAGATTTTGGCGCCTCGGGAGGCGAATTCGGCCCGGCCCGTTTCCGGTTTGACGGTCAATGGGTTCTCGGACTTTGTCACACCGGATGGTGTTGCGCGTTTGGCGCTTGCCGCATCATCGCCCTGGGCAAGGCTGGTTTGCGGCGCTTCCCCCCTGGAAGGGGGCTGGGTGGCACGGCTCAGTGCAGTCTTCTCAAGCCCGTTGTCACGCCCCGTCTGCGAAGCCTGGTTCAGGGCGTTTTCAAGGCCTGTCGCGCGCGGCGCTTCAGGGGCATCGGCGGCACGGCCATTATTTTGCGGCCCGATTTTCAGCCCTGCTTCATTCTCCGGAGCAGGCTGCGGCGCGTGTTGTCCCGGAACCGGAGCGGCGGTCGCTTGTGACGATGACTGTGGCGTGGGCGGCGACACCCTTAACGCCTGGTCCGGTTGATTAAAAGCCTTCTGGACGACCTCTGATGCCGGGCCTGAGGTCACTGGCTGGGCTGCGTGAGGCTGCGAACGTACCGCTGCAACATCGCTCTGCGGTGCGGGAGTGGATGCAGGGCTGCCGGTATCTGTCTGGACTTTGGGAAGCAGCGAAACCATCGGCGGTGCGAGGGTGGATACGGCGCTTACGGCGCTATCGCTGCCGGCCGGCAGGAGGTTTCCCAGTTTGGTGTTCACGGGGTTCTCGATAATGGCGGCGTCAATCTCCGCGCCGCCCCGTGGCAGCCCGAGTCCCTCGGTAAGAGCCTGGCGGAGCGCGGCGTCGCCGAATGCGGTCTCAGGACGCGTTTGCCCGTCCGCCGCAGCAATCAGCACCCCGGATGGATCGAGCTTGCCAAGTGGATCAAGAGGTTTGGTGATTCCTTCAATGCTACCCAGCGCGGCGCCGGTCGCCTCCAGCAGCGCTGCAAAAAGCCCCTCTCCGCCACCGGACGGGTTTGCCGGTGCGGCCGATTGGCTCTTGGAGGTCCCGCCTGCGAGATGGACGAGAAATGCAGCAATTGAAGTCATTTTTTTACGCCTGACACTTGTGCTTCGCGCAATTAATGAGCAAATGGCGGGCCAAACCGGCAGAAATAGAAATATTCTTTTTTATCAATTAGTTATATAAATTTCACCGGTTTGGATAGGTCCCAGACAGCCACCGGAACCGGCAATAATTGCCGGGGGATGGACTTTGTTGCCGGAATCCTGGTTCGCCTCACTGTTGTCACACCGGGTTGATAACCGGGCCGCGCCGACATAAATTATGGCAATGCTATCGCGTGTGTTGTAGAGGGGATTTTGGCGGCAGCGCGGCCGGCCGGCGATAATGCCAGGATTTGTGCCGCGCACCGGATAACGGCGGGCTCACTCATATTATGACCAGCTTGAACTCTCTTTCCCTCCCCGGGCGTCCCCGGGACACCCGCGTCGTCGTCGCCATGTCGGGCGGCGTCGATTCTTCCGTTGTGGCCGCCCTGCTCAAACAACAGGGCTATGACGTTATCGGTATCACTTTGCAGCTCTACGACCATGGCGAAGCGGTGCAGGCGAAGCGGAGTTGTTGCGCCGGGCAGGATATCCATGACGCACGCGCGGTGGCCGAAGCGCTGAATATTCCGCATTATGTTCTCGACTATCAGCAACGCTTCGCGGCGGCGGTCATGGATGTATTCGCCGACAGCTATCTCAGCGGGGAAACGCCGGTTCCCTGTATTTCCTGCAATCAGGAGATCAAGTTCAAGGATTTGCTGGAAACGGCGAAAGAACTCGGCGCGGCGGCGCTGGCGACCGGGCACTATATTTCGTCAAAGCGCGGCCCCGGCGGCTGGGAACTTCACAGGGCGGCGGACGCGGAGCGCGACCAGAGCTATTTCCTGTTCGCGACCACGCGCGAGCAACTTGAAATTTTGCGCTTCCCTCTGGGTCATTTACTCAAGGCCGAGACGCGTGAACTGGCGCGCCGTTATGGGCTTAAAGTGGCGGAAAAGGCCGACAGCCAGGATATCTGCTTCGTCCCCACCGGGCGCTACACGCAAGTGATCGAACGGCTGCGCCCCGGCGCGGCGCGGCCCGGCGACATCGTCGCACTGAATGGCGAGGTGCTGGGCCGTCATGGC
>JADFHH010000465.1 GCA_022567275.1 Pseudomonadota bacterium
ACGTCTGCCGATCCGGTGATTCTGCCCGTTTAGGGGCGAAAAATTGCCGCAGATGGACCGGCGTCCGGCGGCAAAGGGACAGTGACACTGTCCTATCGCTGGCTCAAACTGCCAGATTTGCCGTGGCGACACAAGGCATCAGAATCGAGTAGGTGTTTTCATGTGCAAAAAATGACCTCGATTTTGCGTTGCGGGCAGAGGTAAGAGATGGAACAGGAACAACGGCCCTATGGCGCATGGCGCTCGCCTGCCGCATGGTTCAGGCACTCAGATTGCAGGCCAAACGGCGAGCGATAGAGATGCTACCGAAGCGGAAAGGCGTTAGGGTGTGGCGACGATAACGCTATTATTGGGATAGGTAGGCGAGCACTGAAACAACAAGTGCGGTTACTGCTATGATGGTTCCAAAAATCCACCGCCTTGAAACTCTACGCTCGTTGTTCATTTTCTTGTTAAGTTCAGGGCGGGACAGCTTCAAAGTGAGGCAATCGTCTTTAAGCGCTCGAAAAGCTTTCATGATCCGCGAATAGTCGCCGTCCCGATCCGGGCCTGCCTGTCGGGCAATCTTTAGCTCGATTTGCGATTTTTCAGCTCGTCTTAAGATACCTATGTAGTCCGGCACAATGTCTGTAACGACTTCGCGTTTGTAATCTTCTTCGAAAATGCGAACTTCATCGAGGACAGCCAATACGCCTGCTTCTGCTGCTTCATATGCAGCCCTTTGACAGTGGGAGATGGCTTTACGAAGCTCATCTTCATCCGTCGCGCTGGCGGAGGCATCAAGGGAGAGAAGCAAATGGTGCCCCATATACCGCATTTCATTAATTGCGGGGATTCCGGCTTCACGCCTATAACTTTGCACCTCTTTGATCAGCTCATCCGCCGTTTGATATTCCTTGCGGAGAGTCTCGACTAAAGAAGTGTTGGAGTTGGATTTTGACCTAGATGAACTTGATTTTCTGGATGCGCTCATACTGACTGTTTACGTCATCGCCGGTATAGAATTGCCCATATTGCAAACGAAGGTTACCATGAGTGCAAGCCGCAACGATCCTTTTTGTCGACTCTTCAATCGCTTCATCGGTTGATGATGGCGCAGGTGGAGGCAACGTGAAAAAAATCGCAATTTTTCGTAGGAAATTCATAAAGGCCAGACTGACTTTGGACCCGGAACCGGCCATATGTTGTCCCGCTGTCATAAAAGTCAAGCCCTCCCGCCGCTAGTCTCTGCGAATCAAATTAACCAATTGCAGCACGTCGAACAACTCTTAATCCAAAAATCTTTTAGATATGGAAATCTCATTAGCGGCAGATTACCGTGCTTTTTGCCATATCCCTTCCAATACCGGCTAACCGAATACGCTGGCCTTGGTGTAACAACGCCTGAATACCGAATATTGCGTTGCGGGCAGAGGTAAGAGATGAAACAGGAACAACGGCCCTATGGCGCCTGGCGCTCGCCGGTTAGCGCCGCCGGCGTGGCTGGAAAGTCGCTGCGTTTCGGTGCGCTTCAGGCCGATAGCGGCGCGCTCTACTGGTCCGAAAGCCGGCCCGATGAAAGCGGGCGCGGCGTAGTCATGCGCGTGCGCCCCGGCGGTGCGCCGGAAGAAATTTTGCCCGCACCCACCTCGGCGCGCTCACGGGTGCACGAATATGGCGGGGGTGAATTTCTCGCCCATGGCGGGCAGGTCTATTTCGTCGAGGCCGAGACCCAGGACATCCATGTGATTGGTGCGCAAGCGACGCCGCGCCGCTTGACCCATGAAGACGATACGCGCTTCGCGGACATGACTTTCGACGCGCGTCAATCGCGTCTCATCGCCGTCGCCGAACGCCACGGCACGGGCCAGTTGCCGGAAAACTTTCTCGCCGCGATACCGCTTGGAGAAGGTGAATCGCGCAATATCGCCAAACTGGCCACGGGTGCCGATTTTTATTGCTCGCCACGCGTTAGTCCTGATGGAGGCACCCTGGCATGGCTCGCCTGGGATTTGCCGCATATGCCTTGGGAGCGCGCCGCGCTCTGGGTGGCGGATATCGCTGACGACGGCACGCTCGCGCAGCACCGGCTGATAGCCGGGGGAGGAGACAGCGCCGCGTTCCAGCCCGAATG
>JADFHH010000056.1 GCA_022567275.1 Pseudomonadota bacterium
CGAGCATATGGGGCGCGGATGATATCGCGGCCGCCGCCAGGTCGGGCGCGGCGGCGCTGTGCGTGCCAAAAGTGGGCTCGCTCGAAGACGTGGCCGCGATCCGGGAGGCGCTTGGCAAAAGCGGAGCGCCGGGCGGGCTGGCGATCTGGGCAATGATCGAAACGCCGCTCGGGGTTGTCAATGCCAGCGCCATTGCCGCCGTGGCCCGCGCCGACAAATATCGTATCGATGTATTTCTCATGGGGGCCAACGATCTGGCCAGGGAAACCCGCGCCGCGCAGACGCCCGACCGTCTGCCCATGCTCGCCTGGCTGTCGGGCTGCGTGGTGGCGGCGCGTGCCTATGGCCTCGATATTCTCGACGCCGTCTACAATAATTTCCGCGACGCGGAGGGTTTTCGGCGTGAATGCGTTCAGGGCCGCGCACTTGGTATGGACGGCAAAACGCTGATTCATCCAGATCAGATCGCGCCGTGCAACGAGATATTCTCGCCCGGCGATAAAGAGGTGGCCTGGGCGCGAAAAGTCATCGCCGCTTTCGACGCGCCGGAAAATAAGGGCAGGGGCGTCATCACCCTGGAGGGGGAAATGGTGGAGTTGCTGCATCTGGAGATCGCCAGACGCAGCGTTGCGATCGCCGATACGAACGGGTGACGCTCCGCCAGTGGTGTCCAGCGCCGCGCGGCGGCAATACCGTAGTCAAAAGACCACGGTGATTTCACAATCTCTCAATTATACCCGCATAAAGTCGCTTTGTGAGCGCTGCACCCTTGAAGTGCCATCGCTCCGGATACATTATATCCTGGCAAGGCATGCTCCTGCGTGGAGTAGCCAGGGTGACGCGATATCGGCTGAACCCGGTGTCCGGGCATGCAAGGCGTGGACGTATCCGCCTTATTGGGGCCATTCGGAGAACAATTGAAAAGGGGGCATGAAATGAAGAGATTCGCCTGGCTGAAGCTCGCGGTCGCGGCCGTGGCCGCCGCCGGTCTGCTGAGCACCATGGCGCCGCCCGAGGCGGCAGCGCAGGGATTGTTCCCCGGCTTGTTCGGCGGCGGCGGCGGCGGTCGCGGCGGCGGAATGCAGACCGGCCGCCGGGAAATCGGATTTTCGCCAAAATATGGCCGTGGCACGATTATCGTCTCCTTTGCCGACCGGCGTCTTTATTACGTCCATAAGAAGGGCGGCGCCATGGGCTATCCGATCGGCGTGCCGACCGGCCGCGCCACCTGGGCCGGCACATTGCGTGTGAGCCGCAAGGCGGTCAATCCGGGCTGGACCCCGACCGCGCGGATGCGCCGTGAAAATCCGAAATTGCCGGGCCATGTGAAAGGCGGCGACCGGCGCAATCCTCTCGGCGTCCGCGCTTTGTATCTCGGCGCCACGCTGTACCGCATCCACGGCACCGACGCGCCCTGGACCATTGGCCAGGTTGTGACCAGCGGCTGTATCCGCTTGTACAACAATGATGTGATCGATCTCTACAAACGTGTCCGGATTGGCACCAAGGTGATCGTCACCAACCGGCGGGTGGCCAGCTAACTGCGCACCAACGCGGGCGAACGCAAATCAAGCGGCGCGCCGGTCTGTTTTCTCTCGGGCCGAGGCAGGACATCGAGAGAAGGCCAAAGACCGGTGCGAAGCGTTTCCGCATAGTCCCGGCACAAACCCGCCTTGAGCATCTTCTCCCGTGCCTTCTCATAATCATAGTCGAGCACATGATGTTCGATGTGCACGCCTTCTTCTTCAGGCGAGAGAACGGAGAACCACACGCGCGGCGTCGCGTCATTCGCGGGCAGCCCTAATGCACCTGAATTGTGCCAGACGCGTGCGCCAACGCGCCGCGTAAAGGGGATACCGCTGTGTCCGGCGAGTATCATATCGGCATCGGTAGCGGCGAATTCGGCCTCGAAGGCGGATTCTGGATGTGACGCGAACAAGAAGCGGTTGATCTGGCTGACACTGCCATGGACGACGCGCGCATAAACCCCCGCCATCTCGAAGGTGAGGTGATGGGGCAGCCGGCCCATCCATTGGCGAAGCTCATCGCCAATGCGCGCATCCGCGTAAGCGAACCATTGCGCCGACAGCTTGCCGCACACGGATTCGGCGGCAAAACCGCAGTGGCAATCCGGCTCGCTGGCGGACAGGCTCTGTTCTACATTGCCCTGAATGGCATGTATCCGCGAGGCGCGCAGGAGTTCTGCCGTTTCGGCCGGGCTGGCGCAATAGGCAATGACGTCACCGGTGTGGATGATGCGCTCCGCCGGGATGGACAGTGCCCCGGCGGCTTCAAGAAGCGCGCGCAACGCGTCGAGATTGGAATAGGCCCCGCCGCACACCAGCACCGGGTCGTTGAGCCGTCCCAAATCATGGGCTCTCGCGCCATAACGGCTGTCTGTACTGCATGTGTCCATCGACTGGCCCCGGGGTGATCGACTACAATCAAAAAAGACGTCAGGTCTTTCCGGTCAGGAGTGATGTTATGGCAGAATTTACCAATATATCCGCGTGCGTATTCGATGCCTATGGAACTTTGTTCGACATTCATGCGCCAACCGCGCGCATTGCCGAAGAGCTGGGCGGCGTGGCGCAACCCCTGTCCGATCTGTGGCGCCTCAAACAGCTGCAATATACCTGGCTGAGAAGCCTCATGGGAACCCATGCCGATTTCTGGCGGGTCACGGGAGACGGCCTCGACTATGCGCTCGAAGTTCACGGCATCGACAATCCCGGCATTCGAGCGCGGCTCATGGAGCTCTACGAGAAGCTCGACGCCTACCCGGACGCCGCCGCGACGCTCGAACGACTCAAAAGTGAGGGGCATGAGACGGCGATCCTGTCGAACGGCGCGCCGAAAATGCTCGGCGCCGCGGTGCGAAATTCAGGTCTTGAGCCGCTGATCGGCCATACCATTTCGATCGAGGATGCGGGCATCTACAAACCCTCGCCAAAAGTTTATCAGCTCGTGGTGGACACACTCGGCGTGAAAAGTGAAAACATCTGTTTTGTCTCGGCCAATGCCTGGGACGCGGCGGGCGCGGCGAGTTTTGGCTTTCAGGTGGCGCATCTCAACAGGTTCTCCCAGCCGCGCGAACGCCTGCCGGGCAAACCCAAGGCGGTCATCGCGTCTTTGTCTGAATTGCCGGCGTTGATCGGTTAGAGCGTCCGGACCCTAATCCACATGCTGTTTCAAATCGTCATTTAGACGTGTCTGCCAGCCTTTACCGCCTGAGCGGTAGTGCCTGACAACATCTTGATCCAGACGAATTGTCACTGACACCTTGATGGGTGATTTCTGCTTGCCGCGTGTGCGCCTGTATCGATCGGCAAGACCGGGCAGGACCTCCGCAGCAGGGCGCATCTTGTCCATGAACGCTTCCGAAAGGGGCGGTGACTTAACCGCTTCCCAATCCTCTTTGGAGAGGTGCTTAGGTTTTCTGGGCATGGATTTTCTGCTCTTTCTTATTCGCTTTTCTCAGGCTTATTATTCGGGTCACGCTGTTCCTGTCAGCAAAGACGACGACGTGCAGACGCTTGCCGATAACCCCAATGGCGACGTAGCGGGTTTCGCCATAGTCGAAACGATCATCAAGCGTGATAAGGGAAGTCTCCCATTCAAACTCTTCAATCGCCTCAAACGAGACGCCATGAAGGCTTATGTTGATCTCGGCTTTATCATAGTCCCATTCGTATATCATTATTATAATGTACTAACGATTAGGTATGTGTCAATGGACCATGCAAAAGAAATAAATGTCCAAACGCAAACCGGCGGGGCTTCGCACTTAACAATTGTGTTGAGTTTCGATCTCCGACGCGGCCTAATGCGCCCATGAAACATGTCAGCCTCGACGACAGATATGATCTGAGCCAATCGCGGATATTCGTGAATGGCGCGCAGGCCATTGTCCGGCTAGCGCTGATGCAGAGCGAACGCGACGCCCGCGCGGGGCTGAACACCGCAGGCTATATTACCGGCTATCGCGGCTCGCCGCTGGGCGGGCTGGACATGCAATTCATCGCCGCGGAAAAGTTCCTGTCCGCGCGTTCAATCTTGTTTCAGCCAGGCCTCAACGAGGATTTGGCCGCCACCGCCCTGTGGGGCGCGCAGCAGGCGGAGTTGCGGGGGCAGGGAAAATATGACGGCGTGTTCGGCATCTGGTACGGCAAGGGACCCGGCGTCGACCGCTCGGGCGACGCCTTCCGCCATGCCAACCATGCCGGCACCTCGAAGCATGGCGGCGTACTCGCGCTGATGGGCGATGACCATATGTGCGAGTCCTCCACCTCGGCGCATCAATCGGAATTCAAACTCATCGACGCCATGATGCCGGTCATGAACCCGGCCAGCTTGCAGGAAATTCTCGATTATGGCCTCTATGGCTGGGCCTTGTCACGCTATGCGGGCGTGTGGACGGGCATCAAATGCGTCAAGGACAATATCGAGCAAAGCGCCTCCATAGATGGTTCGCTCGAGCGCGTGAATATCGTTCTGCCGGAAGATTTCGAGATGCCGCCCGGCGGTCTTTCTATCCGGCTCGGCGACAAGATTCTGGAGAAAGAAGAACGGCTTTACGCGTACAAGATACCGGCCACGCTGGCCTTCATTCGCGCCAATGCGCTTGACCGCATCATCCTGGAGGGCGGCGGCGCTCCCAGGATCGGCATTATCGCTTCGGGAAAAAGCTATCTGGACTGCGAAGAAGCGCTCGATCTGTTAGGCGTTCGCGGCACGCGCGCGGCGGCGCTTGGGGTGCGGTTTTACAAGCTTGGCGTCACCTGGCCGCTGGAGCCTGAAGGCGCATTGCGTTTCGCCAGCGGCCTTGAGCTTGTTTTGGTGGTTGAAGAGAAAAGATCGCTCATCGAGACGCAGCTCAAGGAACTGCTCTACGGCAGGCAAGGCGCACCGGCGATCATCGGCAAGCAGGATGAGGCGGGACAACCGCTTCTCCCCTCGCATGGCGCGCTCGATCCGGTGCAGATCGCGCGTGCGCTCGGCGAGCGGATTTTGATGCGCAACCAAAATGACGAGGATTTGCGCGCGCGCATGGACCGGCTGGAACAGATTGCCGCGCGGGCGCGCAAGCTGCCCGGCATCATCGAACGGGTGCCGTATTTTTGCGCCGGGTGTCCGCACAACACATCCACCATAGTGCCCGAGGGCGCGCACGCCTACGCCGGCATTGGCTGCCACTATATGGCGCAATGGATGGACCGGTCGACCGAGGGTTTCACCCATATGGGGGGCGAGGGCGCCAACTGGATCGGCGAAGCGCCGTTCTCGAAAGAGAACCATGTGTTCCAGAATATCGGCGACGGCACCTATGTGCATTCAGGTGCGCTGGCGATCCGCGCGGCGATCGCCGCGGGCACCACCATGACCTTCAAAATCCTGTTCAATGACGCCGTCGCCATGACCGGAGGGCAGGGGCTCGATGGCGATTTGAGCGTCCCGCAACTGGCGGCGCAGATGACGGCGGACGGGGCGGCCCGCGTCGTGGTCGTCGCCGAGGACCCGTCGAAATACCCCTCCGATGCAAAATTTCCTGACGGCGTATCCATCCACCACCGCGATGAACTGGACGCCGTACAGCGTGAGCTGCAAGAGGTGAGCGGCGTCTCCGTGCTGATTTACGACCAGACCTGCGCGGCGGAACTCAGACGCAGACGGCGGCGCGGCAAGGCCGACGATCCGCCCCGGCGCGTGATCATCAACGAGCTGGTGTGCGAGGGCTGCGGCGATTGCGGGGTGCAGTCGAACTGCGTGGCGATCGTGCCGGTGGAAACCGAATTTGGCCGCAAGCGCGCCATCGACCAGAGCGCCTGCAACAAGGACTATTCCTGCCTCAAGGGGTTTTGCCCGAGCTTCGTGACCGTCACCGGCGGGGTGTTACGGGGCAAGGATGAGAGCGACTCGCGCGCGCTGCCGCCATTGCCCGATATCTCCGGTCTGCCCGTGCCGGAATTGCCGGACCTTTCACGCCCCTATTCCATGGTCATCGCCGGCATCGGCGGTACGGGCGTCGTGACCCTGGGCGCGCTTGTCGGCATGGCGGCGCATCTGGAGGACAAGGGCGTCGGCGCCATTGACATGTCGGGACTGGCGCAAAAAGGCGGCGCGGTGGCCGTGCATTTGCGTATCGGCGAGGATCCGGGCTCGATCAAATCCGTGCGTGCTTCGGCCGCGGGCGCCGATCTGGTGCTGGGGTGTGAACTGGCGGTCGCCGCATCCAATGCGGTGCTCGGAGTCGTACAAAAGGGCGTGACGCGCGTTATCGCCAATGAGCATGAAACCATGACCGGAGATTTTACCCGGCTCCCCGATCTGGCCATGCCGATGGATGAGATGCGCGCGGCGCTGAAAAAATATGCCGGCAAGGATTCTGCGCGCTTTATCGATGCCACTGCGATCTCGAACGCGCTGCTGGGCGATGTCATATACGCCAATATCTTTCTGCTGGGCTATGCCTGGCAGCTTGGAACCCTGCCGCTTTCGGCCGCGGCGCTGGAGCAGGCCATCCGCCTCAATGGCGTCGCGGTGGCGCGCAATCTCGACGCCTTTGGCTGGGGCCGCTTCGCCGCCCATGACCGCAAAGCGCTCGATGCACTCCTCGATACGCTCACCCCGCTCCTGGTCAAGCGCGCGCGACCCGAAACCCTCGATGAAATGATTGAGCGCCGGGTGCGGTTTTTGACCCTCTATCAGAATGCGTCATACGGGCAGCGCTACCGCACCCGTGTCGAGACCATCCGGCAACTGGAGCTGAGGCACATACCGTCTTCCTCGGCACTCGCCTGCGCGGCCGCGCACGGGCTGTTCAAACTGATGGCCTGCAAGGACGAGTATGAGGTGGCGCGGCTCTACACTGATGGCGCGTTTCAGCGCCAGCTGGAGGCCATGTTCACCGGCGACTTGAAGCTGGAGTTTTTACTGGCGCCGCCCATCTTTTCGCGCCTGGACCCAAACACCGGGCGCCCGGTGAAACGCAGTTTCGGGCCGTGGATGATGCAGGCATTCAAACTTTTGGCGCGGATGAAGGGTTTTCGCGGCACCCTGCTCGACCCGTTCCGTTTTAGCGCGGACCGCAAGCTTGAGCGCCGGCTGCTGGCGGACTATGAGGCGTCGCTCGATGAGATCGCCGCGCGGATGACGCCGGACAATCACGCCATCGCGGTTCAGCTCGCCGCTTTGCCGGACGCCATTCGCGGCTACGGGCCGGTCAAACGCGACGCGGCGCAACTGGCGCAAGCGCAGCGCGAGGAGCTGCTCGCGGCACTCAAAGCGCCGCCATCGAAGCGGCGGCGGGCGGCTTGAGTATTCACGGGAGCCCGCTCGTCCGGGCGCGCGGACAGATTTTGATAAAGGAGCAGTTCATGCCATTCTCACGTCACCAAAAACCCATTTGGGGGATATCGTATGATGAAATATTTACAGTTTCAATGACATCAGCGAGTTGCTAAGCAACTACGAATGAAGGAGGCAGACCATGAGTCTGTTTCATCAAGATAATGAATCCTTTTTCGACTATCCTATGTTGCGGGCAGCAGCTCGCAAGGGGATTGAAGATTCAGGTTTGATTATGCGTGCTGCCAATGGTGAAAGAAAGGCAGCCGAAAGCCTGCATCGCGGATTTTGGGGATTTGTACGGCAGTTCGAAGTGGCAATTGCTGAACGAGTTAACTCGAAAAGCTTGCCGCGCGAACCACTCTACGCCAAGTTTGGGCGCAGAGAGGCACGCACAGCACTAGCTGGCGCCGCACGAAATGTAAAAGATCTCCAAAAAAGCGAAATTGAAGGCGTATTCAACGAAGCTGAACGTGCTCTTCTGGAAATGCAACACGAAGAGGCGACACATGCCGCACATTGGGCTGCGGACGCTAAGAATCTTGGTATATCCCGTGCTGAGCTGGATCGTACGCCACTAATGCCTGGCATTAAAGCTCTCAATGATGCTGCACGCGCTGAAGATCTTGTTGAATTCTTCGCAAAGTCGCTCGCTGCGACCGAATTCGTTGCTGAAGAATTGGGCGACGTTCTTGCCAGAAACGCTAAATACACGAAGCTTTTCAGTCGTCGGCGCGCCATTTGGATGGAAGTTCATACCATCCCGCATGATGGAGGTCCATCACATGCAGATATTGTGTTGGATTTTGCACGCGCTTACAGCAGGAGTGATTCTCCAGAACGAATTCACAAAGTCGCTCTGGAGGGTATGTGTCTATTCGGAGCTGCTGCACGTGAAGTGGAGGAGCATTTTTGTCCTGTGACTAAAGTTGCAGCGGAATAGGGACAAAGTC
>JADFHH010000057.1 GCA_022567275.1 Pseudomonadota bacterium
GAAGTCTTGGGCATCATCAACGAGCCGACCGCGGCTGCGCTCGCCGACGGACTTGAGAAGAAGTCGGGCGAGACCATCGCTGTCTACGATTTGGGCGGCGGCACGTTCGACATTTCGATCCTCGAGATCGGCGACGGCGTGTTCGAGGTGAAGTCGACCAATGGCGACACCTTCCTCGGCGGCGAAGATTTCGACATGCTGCTGGTGGGCTATCTGGCGGACGAATTCAAGAAAGAGCAGGGGATTGATCTTCGCGATGACAAGCTCGCCCTTCAGCGCCTGAAAGAAGGCGCGGAAAAAGCCAAGATCGAGTTGTCTTCCACCTCCCAGACGGAAATCAACCTGCCCTTTATCACCGCCGACAAGTCCGGACCCAAGCATCTCACCATGAAGCTGACCCGGGCCAAGCTCGAGAGCCTGGTGGAAGAATTGATCCAGCGCACGGTCAAGCCGTGCGAGGCGGCGCTGAAGGACGCCGGGCTGAAAGCCGCCGAGATCGACGAGGTGGTCCTGGTCGGCGGCATGACCCGGATGCCGAAAGTCATCGAAACGGTGAAAAACACGTTTGGGCGCGAGCCGCACAAGGGCGTGAACCCGGATGAGGTGGTGGCCGTTGGCGCCGCCATTCAGGCCGGCGTTTTGTCGGGCGATGTGAAAGACGTGCTGCTGCTCGACGTGACCCCGCTGTCGCTCGGCATCGAGACGCTGGGCGGTGTGTTCTCGCGGCTGATCGAGCGCAACACCACCATCCCGACCAAGAAGAGCCAGGTGTTCTCAACCGCTGAAGACCATCAAAACGCGGTCACCATCCGGGTGTATCAGGGCGAGCGCGAGATGGCGTCCGACAACAAAATGCTGGGTCAGTTCGACCTGATCGGCATCCCGCCCGCCCCCAGAGGCGTGCCGCAAATCGATGTCGCCTTCGACATCGACGCCAATGGCATCGTCAATGTGGCGGCGTCCGACAAGGCCACCGGCAAGGAGCAATCGATCCGTATTCAGGCCTCGGGCGGTCTTTCCGACGCCGACATCGAGCAGATGGTCAAGGACGCGGAAATCCATGCCGAAGAGGACAAGCGGCGGCGCGAGAGAGTCGAGGTCAGGAATCAGGCCGAAGCGATGCTCCATTCCACGAGCAAGACGCTGGAGGATCTTGGCGACAAGATTTCCGAGAGCGACAAAACTACCGTTGAAGAAGCGGCTTCGGAACTGAAGTCCGTGCTTGAGGACGACGATGCCGATACCGAGGCCATCAAGCAGAAGCTCGACACCCTCGCGCAAGTCTCGATGAAACTCGGCGAGGCCATGTATCAGGCGGCCCAGGCCGAAAGCGCGGCTGGCGGCCCGGACGGCGATACCGGCGATGACGTGATCGATGCGGACTTCGAGGAAGTCAAAGACGACAAGGATGACAAGGACGGCGAAGACGGCAAAGAATCCACCAAATCCGCGTGACCCCAATTGAGCGATCTGCAATGAGCCTCGTGAGCCGGACAATGCAACGCACCCGGCGCGCGGCTCATTTTCGCATCTGAAGCAAACGGCGATGGCAAAACAGGATTATTACGAAACGCTCGGCGTGGCGCGCGACGCGGATGCGGCGGCGTTGAAACGCGCCTTCCGTAACCTCGCCAAACAGCATCACCCGGACCGCAATCCCGGCGATGAAAGTTCCGAGCAAAAATTCAAACAAGTGAACGAGGCCTATGAAGCGCTGAAGGATCCGCAAAAGCGCGCGGCTTACGACCAGTTTGGCCATGCCGCATTCGACGGCAGCGCGGGCCCCGGCGGAATGCACGGCTTTAGCGGCGACTTCTCCTCCTCCATGTCGGATATCTTCGACGATCTGTTCGGCGAGTTCATGGGGTCGCGGCGCGGCGGCCCGCGCACCATGCGCGAGCGCGGCGCCGATCTGCGCTACAATCTGGAGATTTCTCTGCGCGAGGCCTATGACGGCAAGAGCGCGCAGATTCGCGTGCCCTCAAGTATAAACTGTGCACCCTGTGCCGGCTCCGGCGCCAGGCCGGGCACCAGCCCCGGCGCGTGCCGCACCTGCAGCGGCAGCGGCAAGGTGCGCGCATCGCAAGGCTTCTTCACCATCGAGCGGACCTGCCCGGCGTGCCAGGGTCTGGGTGAAATGATCGAAGACCCGTGCCCGGATTGCCGCGGGTCGGGACGCGTCACCAAAGAGCGCACCTTGTCGGTCACGATCCCCCCAGGCGTCGAGGACGGCACCCGCATCCGGCTGGCCAATGAAGGGGAGGCCGGACTGCGCGGCGGTCCGCCCGGCGATCTCTATATTTTCCTCGCCATCAAACCGCATGAGTTCTTTCAGCGCGACGGCGCCGACATATTTACCCGCGTTCCGATCGCCATGACCACGGGCGCGCTCGGCGGACATATCGAAGTGCCAATGGTCAATGGCGGGCGCACGCGGGTGAAAATCCCCGAAGGGACGCAGACCGGGCGTCAGTTCCGCCTCAAGGGCAAAGGCATGCCGGTGATGCAGAGAAAGACGGCCGGCGATATGTATATTCAGGTCGAGGTCGAAACGCCGAAAAACCTGACGCGCAAGCAGCAGGACATTTTGAAAGAGTTCGACAAGGCGTCGTCGGACTCGACCTCTCCTGAGGCCGCCGGCTTCTTCGCCCGCGTCAGGGAGTTCTTCGAAGGCATGGGCGAGTGAAGGCGCATGAGCGCCTGATCGTTGCGCTCGATGTCAAAGGGCCGGACGAGGCCCGCACGCTTGTTGCAAAAATAGGCGCCTATGCCGGGGTATGGAAGATCGGCCTGGAGCTATTGTTCTCCGGCGGCGCGGAGTTGGCGCGCGAGCTGTCGGCACAGGGACAGAAGGTCTTCGTCGACGCCAAGCTGCTCGACATTTCCAATACGGTAGAGCGCGCCACGGCCAATATCGCCGCCATGGGGGCGGCTTTTCTCACCATTCACGGACACGACATCAAAACGCTTAAAAGCGCGGTGGCCGGGCGTGGCGACGCTCCGCTCAAGCTGTTCGCGGTGACGGTCCTGACAAGCCTTAACGCGGCCGATCTGGCTGAGCAGGGAATTGATGAATCGCCCGCGGACTTGGCTCTGCGCCGGGCGGAACTTGCCAAAAAATCCGGATTCGATGGCGTCATCGCCTCTGGTCACGAGGCCGCCTCCATCCGTGAGGCTACCGGCGACGATTTCCTCATCGTCACACCGGGCATCCGCCCGGCTGGTGCGGACGCGGACGATCAGGCCCGCGTCATGACGCCGACCAAAGCGATTCGTGCCGGCGCGGATTATCTGGTCGTCGGGCGGCCCATCACGCAAGCTACAGACCCGGGCGCCGCAGCACGGGCAATCGTGGAAGAGATCGAGCAGGCGCTTGTATGATCGGGTTTATGACCAAAGCAGGAGGAGAGAGATGGCCAAAGGTTACTGGATTGCCCATGTGAACGTCACCGAGCCGGAGAAATACCCCGACTATATCGCCACCGCCAAGCCCGCCTTCGAGGAATATGGCGCCCGCTTCCTGGTCCGCGGCGGTGCGTATGAATGCGTGGAGGGGAATACGGGCATGCGGCATGTGGTCATTGAGTTCGACTCCATGGCCGACGCGCTGGCTTGCTATAATTGCGGGCAATATCAAAAGGCCGCTAAAATCCGTACCGGTGCGAGCACGGGAACCATCACCATCGTCGAAGGCGTGGAGTAATACCAGTGCTCATTGATAGGGACCTATTTCACCGGAGCGATTTTTTCCGTCAGCAAGGCGCGTGCCGTGCGGTGGTACGTGTACCATAAGCGGCGCGCAACGCGGCTGGCGGGAAAAATCGTCCGGCCCTTCGGGTGGATCATAGCGGCCCATCGGCTGCGTTGCGCCGCTTGCCCGATACGCAAGTATCGCGCTGCGCACCGCGCCTGCCCGATGGGCCGCTATGATCCATGAAATAGGTCCCTATCAATGAGCACTGGTATTAGCCGGCCGTTTTCTTTGCGCTGGAGCGCGATTTCGACGACGTGCGGTCATAGCGCGCCCGGAACTGCTTCATGAAAGCGTCCAGCGTGCCGATGGCGGCGATTTCCTTCGCCAGGTTGCGGAAGGCGACGCCCTTGGCCATGATCGGTTTGGTCACCAGAATGAACGATGCCGCATCCGCCGTCTTGACCATTTTGGAATAGTATTTCTTGCTTATGCGATCGAGTGCGAACTGATCGTCAGCGAGCGAATAACCAATCGCGGCACGCAACACATCGAGGCGCTCCTGCTCGTTCAGAGCTTTCGCTTTACGCCAGCGGCCGCCAAGCATTTTTTCGAGTTGGCTGCTGGCTCCGTTCCAGTCCTTCGCGTTCCAATAGGCGTCGGCCTTGAGCCGGTCGACATCCGGCCCTTCGATCTCATTGAGAATTTCAATGGCCGAAGCGGAACGTCCCAGCTCGCTAAGCGCACGCGCTTCGAGCAGATTGCGGCGTGTATGCAAATCCTCGGGCAATCCGGCCTGACGCGTCCGCCGAATAGCGCGCAGCGCCAGATTTGCCTTGTGGTTCATCAAATACACCATGGCGAGGCGTGTGGCGACCTGCGCGCGCGCGGCGCCCTTGAGGCGCTTGTTCACCTGATGGTCGAGCAGCTCGCTTGCCTGATCCAGCAAATCGATCTTGATCAGACGGTTCGCCAGATTCCGGATCATGTCATCGCCCAGGCGTCCCACCGGCGTCAGCTCGCGATAGCCATAAAACAGACCGAGCGCACGCACGGGATCCAACTCGTCGCTATCGCCATGCAGGAACAGATTTTTGAACACCTGTTTCATGTCGTCCTGTATCTTCAAGGCAATCTCTTGTTTGGGGAACGCATCGATGCTGTTTCGCATCACTGTAAATCCGGCCGCGTAGCGCTTCTCCTTGACATAGAGATTGGCGAGTGCCCGCAAGGTCCGGAGTTCGATGTCATCGCCACGCCAGAACAACTGAAGGCGTTCAAGCTCTTTCAGGGCCTGTTCGCGATCGATTTTCCCGGTTCTCAAATCGAGTAAGGTTGAGTGCAGCCTTGCTTCGGCTACGACCTGCTGCACGGTACTATCCAGCGCGACCTTATAGGACTCTCTGGCTTCTTCGATGCGGCCCACGCGATCAAGATAACGCGCTGTCAAGAGTTGCAGCCGGGCGCGCAGCGAAGTGGGCAGGTTTTCGCGTGGAATGGCATTCAATTCCGCCGCCGCACGGGTCAATTTACCGGTTTCCAGCGCCGCGCGCACCGCCCCCATGCGGAACCGCGCCTGTATGTCGGCTCTGTAGGAACCAATCGCATCGGCGCCATCCTTGAACTGGCGCAGCGCTTCCGCCCATTTCTGTTCGCTCGTCGCGATCAGGCCGCGCCACAATGAAGCATCCGTGGCGTTGGCCAGCGCATGGACCTCAAAGTCCTTGCGCGCGTCCTTTTGCCGTCCCATCAGGACGAGGGTCGCGCCGCGCATGGCATTGTATGCCGGATCGCTCTCGACATATTCATCGAGATTGGCCATGCGGTGCAGAAGTCCCAGCGCCTCGACATACAGCGAATTCGCCAAATAGAGCATCGCAAGGTCGAAACGCAGATAGTTCACTTGCTTTTCCGGCGCCACGGATATCTGGCGCAGCATGTCATGGATATTGTCCGATAAAACGCCCGGAGACTCGACTGTCGAGGGCTTGAAATCGATAAATCCAGTGCGCGCCGTTTCACGCAGCGCTTTTTTTCCGGCCCTGTACTGGCTGGCGTTGCCGGCTGACAGGGTCAGACCATTGCGGCTTGTCACGAGCACTTCATCGCGATGCAGCCGAACCGCCACATCATCGGTTCTCGGCCGGATGACAATACCCTGAGCCGTGGCGAAGGCCGTGAAGTCTACCAGTTCCTGCTGCTTTGCGATGTTACGCTGGGGCGGGAAAGCGGTGACTACGGCAAACCGGTCACCGATTTCGGGATCCGTTAGCCAGTGAACCTGTCCATAGTTCTTCATCTTGATTCTGATGAGCGATTGTTTGTCGCCGCGCAGCGCTCTCATCAACGTCAGGGGATTGGTGCCGCCGCCGGCCATATCTCCGATTGTCATATGCCAGCCATTATTGGAGTAGGTGACATGCATCAATTGCGGCTCTTTCAGGGTGATGCGGATATATTGCGCATCGTCGAAACGCAGATGTTCGACACTTTCGATCATCCCCTTTCCGGCGTGGCGCAAAGCTTTCAGGTCCAGCCGGGCATCGCTGTCGAACACGCTCCAGATGCTACGCCCGCGCCGGAATATCGCTGCGGCGATAGGTTCCTTGAACTGGAAGGTGAAACTCAGGCTCGCGCCCGCATTCTCCATCACGGCCCCGGCCGCCCTTGCCTTGGGAATACCGGCTTGCCCGGAGTTGGCCCTGGGGTGTTTCGCAGCGCCGGTTACGTCGGGCTCTCGCGGTTGTTCTTGCGCGAAAGACGTGCCCGAAAGCGCCGCCGGATCGATATCCCTGGTGACAATCCCGGCGCTCGCACCGCGCGCCGCGCCAGCATTTTCCCCGGAAGATGGCGTGGATATCATCGCCTTGAGTTTCGCCGTCTTCGCGGTTGCCGAAGCCTCCGCCAGGGCGTCAGGCCCCGTCAGGTCGAGCACATAGCTGAGCCCTTCCCGGAAACCGCGAACATCGACATCCTCGTCCACGGTGAGACGCATCGCCATGCCAGCGGATGTTTTCACCGCATCGATGCCTTGCAGAAACTTGGGCGGGTCGGCTCTGGCCTGTGACAAATCCACAGCGGAGCTCTGGTTGAACGAGAGCTCGACCATGCGGCCCTTGCGCGTGAGTTTGAATTTTACAAACTTGTTCCATTGGAAAACGAGTCGGGAGAATGTGGGGTGACGCCCCAGCCGCACATTCAGTTTGTAGGGAGTTGTGGCTAACTTGCGTTGTCCAATCTCATTCGCCAGCCTGCGCTCGGCTGCAATCGCCATCTCGGTCAGCGCCTTGATCGTCGCGGCGGGCAGCGGCGGCGGATTTCCCTTCCAGTCGGGCGGTAGAAAATCGATGAACAGTTCCAGGCCCGCTTCCATGATATTGATCTGGTAGGGCTGTATCAGCGCGATGCGTATCGCTCTGCCATCGGGATCGCGCCGCACCTGGCCCACATAGTCGGGAATGGCCTCGGGTACATGGCTCACATCGACATCGACGGGTTTGTCGAAAGACAGCACGAATATGCCCGCGTCAATATCGTTTTTGTAGTTGGGCAGGTCCGAGAAGCTTATGATGATACGTGCGAATCCCTGCTCATTCGACGCTTTGACCCCGGCGCTGACGCCGGCGAATGCGGGAGAGAGCACTGCAAGAGCGAAAACCCAGACAAGCATGACAATGATGAACAGCCAGGCGAAAAATTCCAGCACCCAGCGCACACCGATATCGCCACTATGCGGCTCCAGCACCGTAGGCGCATTTTCTGTCCGCTGCTCGATGACCTTGTAGGGCAAGGCGTCGTTTCCCTGAATATCACGCACAAAACTGTTACAAGCGTGCGAAATCCACCGGTCGATCCGGCGCCTTCAGGATAGTAAAGAAATGATTAACGTCCCCTTAAGGGCGCAGGCGATTCCACCCGTTAAATTGCCCGGTCTATCGCCTCTATTTGCTGTGAATTTTTGGCAGCGAAGCCGTAGCGCGCGGTTTGGGTTTGCCGCGGTTGGCTATTTCCAGCGTCAACCGCTCGGCCGACGCGGACGTCATGGCCGCTAGAATCGCCGACATGATCCGCGGCTTCATCTGCGAAACCAGATCGACAAGCACATTCAGCTCCAGCCGGTTGAATAGCCGCGCGGCATCCTTTGGTTTCATGCCGGAATACATGGTCACGAGCCGCTGATATTGGGCATTGCGGAGATCGTCGCGCTTCTTGAGCACATCCTCGATGCGCGATTCAATCGCCTTGAGTTCGTCGATCCTGGCCTCTACACGCTTATCCGCCGCTTTGAGAAGATTTTCGCGCAAACCCAGCTCGCGTTCGCGCCGGTCGAGCGCCTTGCGCCGGTTGCCCAACCCTGTCAGAATCGCCAACTCGGCTTTGCTTGTACCAACGGCTGGTCCAGCCATCGCCAGTCGCGCTTCCTGGGCGGCTTTCTGCTTTACCTCGGATCGAGGCTCCTGCTTTGGCGCGGCCACGGCCGGTTTATCGGCGGGCTTTATCTGCGCCGGCGTTCCGGATTGCGTATTTTGCGCTTTGGCGGGCACCGTACCCGAGAACATGTAACCGCCACTCAGAAACAAACCCGCGGCCTTGAGCATAAACAGGCA
>JADFHH010000466.1 GCA_022567275.1 Pseudomonadota bacterium
GCACCCTCACCGAAATCATCGAAGCCGAGGAATCGATCCAGCAGTCCACCGAGACAATCGAAACCTATGTCCGCGAAGCCCTCGCCTATGCCGGTGAGGCCTTCGAAGCCAGACGCCCGGTCTAAAAAGCTCATGTCCGGACGCCTCTTTGTAGACCGCCTCATCGATCGCATCATGAGCGCCGGTGTCCCCGCGCCGCGCGGCGCCAAAATGGCCGCCTATCAACCAACCGGGGACCAGGCTGATCTTGCGGAACTCATGGGCGCCCACGCCCGGGCCTGGCGGTCGTTCGGCTATCAAGGCGACGATGACCGCTCAGCCCTCGCCCGCAAAATCGCCGAACGCGCCGGCGCGCGCATTGGACTTGCCACCACCTCGACTTTCGCCGATCCCTTTTGCAAAGCGGCTTCAGGCTTGATGGCGGCGGAACCAGGATTTTTCCCGTTCTCATTCGCCGCCAATATCTCCACCCTCTCGCTTCTGCAAGCCGCGCAGGTTGCGGTCTAACTATCTCACCGCATCCGGTTTCTGAGTGATCGCAAGATCCAGAACACCACGATCGATACGATCGAAGCCCTGCTGGCCGGTTTTCTTGAACGCATGCCGTCGGCTCATTCGGCATCCGGCGACGCATCGTCCATTCAATTGACAACCGAGATGGTCTCGCTCATCGAAAAACCGCACGACTTCATGACATCTGTGCTTGCTCATTTCATGAGCGATGACGAAGTTCAGGAAAACGGACTTTTTGCGCCGCTTTGCCGTCAGCTCTATCGCAATATCCTGGAAGCCTCCGATGTCGTCGTTGATCCCGATCAACCGCTGTTCGCGCACGAGCTTGAAAAGCCGACACTCCCAAACCACTGCGCAAAAGAACCGGCAATCGAAGTGGTGTCGCGGTATTTCGCGAACACACCGTTATGCGACCTCCTTACCGCACCGGTTCCCTTCGCGCTCCCGCAAACAGCCCGGTTCGAACACTGCCATGTTCTGGGCGGCATCGGCCATGGAAAAACCCAGTGTCTCCAATACATGCTGAATGAAGACCTCATCCACGCCATGCTCGATGAAAGAATTTCCATCGTCGTCATCGACAGCCATGGCGATCTGATCGAAAACCTGATCTCCTGCGCCCTGTTCAACCCGGAAAACGAAGTCTCGTTGGCCGAGCGCTTCATCTTGATCGATCCATCCGACATCGAAAGACCGCCGGCCCTGAACCTGTTCAATCCCGGCCTTGAACGAATGGAGGATTACACGCCGCAGCAGCGCGAACTGGCGTTCAATTCCCTTGTCGATATATATGGCCGGTTCTTTGGCGCGCTTCTCGGGGCGGAGTTGACCGCACGGCAGAGTACCGTGTTCCGTTATCTCGCCCGGTTGATGCTGACAATCGAGGGCGCGACCATTCACACGCTGATCGCGTTGATGGACGATGTGCGCCCGTTCGCAAGCCATATCGAAAAGCTCGATCCCACCGCCCGGCGTTTCTTCGACAAGGAATTCTCGCGCAAAGGCTTCAACGCCACCCGCCAGCAGATCAAGGACCGGCTGTATGCGGTGCTTTCCATTCCCACATTCGACCGGCTGTTTTCCGCGCCAAGATCGAAGATAAACTTCTTCGATGCCCTCAACAGCGGAAAGATCATTCTGATCGACACCGCAAAAGGACTTCTGAAGGAAGAGGGCGCCGCCATCTTCGGGCGCTTCATGCTGGCGCTGATCGAGCACGCTATTTCCGAGCGCGCCAACATCCCGGAAGCGGAACGCAACCCTGTGTTCCTCTACATGGACGAAGCGCATGAGTATTTCGACGACACGCTGGAGACCATGATCATCGAGGCGCGAAAATTCAAATGCGGCCTCACCCTTGCCCACCAAAACCTGGCCCAGCTCAGATCGCCCAAACTCAGGGCGATTTTCACCGGCAACACCACGATCAAGATCGTTGGCGGCGTCACCGATCAGGACGCCCGCTCTCTCGCTGCCGATATGCGCACCTCCCCGGCATTCCTTCTGGCTATGAAAAAACATGAGCAAAAGGGCTTTTCCGAGTTCGCTCTGTCCGTCCGTAACGTCACACCTCAAGCGCTCACGATCACGATCC
>JADFHH010000467.1 GCA_022567275.1 Pseudomonadota bacterium
GGCGACCATGCGAACGATCCTGAAATGGCGGCCCATATCGCGGCGCAGAAATCGAAAATACCGCTCGGGCGGCTCGGCCTGCCCGAAGAAGTCGCGGCGGCCGTCGCCCTGCTGGCATCGGATGAAGGCGGTTTTATCAATGGCCAGCTCGTGCAGGTGAATGGCGGCACACAGACTTAGGCCGGGATCTATTCATGGTATCCATTACAAGCGTTCCGCTTAAGAAACGGTACAAGCCCGCTGGCGGGCAGGGAGGCGGCTTGGCCCACAATTACCTTCTCATCCTGCGCTTCGCGCTCATCAACGGCGTTGCCTTCGCGCTTGTGGTGGCGGCCTGGCTGCAAGGCTGGTTACAGGGATTGTTCGAACCGGTGACGGTCATCCTGTCGGGCATCATATTCGCGGTTTTCGTTTATGGGCTCGGGCTGTGCGGCTTAAAGATCTGGCAAACCTCCCTCGCCATCAATGACATGAAGGCCGGCGGCAAGACGGCGTCCGCGCAGGCCGCCCGCCATATGGCGGTCGCCCGTTCCAGGAGTGGGGAAAGCCGCGCCATTCAGATCGACATGCTGCGGCTGAAACTGTCGCACCGCATCCAGATCGTGCGCCACATCTCCAATATGCTGGTGTTTCTCGGCCTGATCGGCACCGTCATCGGCTTCATCATCGCGCTGTCGGGAGTTAACCCCGAAGCCGTCTCTCAATCCGAGAGCGTCGCCGCCATGGTGACCACGCTCATTCAGGGCATGTCGGTGGCGCTCTACACCACCCTGCTCGGCGCGGTGTTGAATGTCTGGCTCAACATCAACTACCGGCTGCTGTCCACCGGCGCCATCGATATGATATCCGAAATCGTGGCGTTTGGAGAAACGCGGTGAACCCGTTCGACGACTTTGACGACGACAACGCCGATACCGTGTTCCGCGATGTCATCATGCTGATATTGATCGGTTTCGTCGCCATGGTCATCATGCTGCTGCCGCACATCAAGAAAGAAGAGGATGAAACGGCGGACCACAAGGCGCCGGGCAATGTGATCGTCGAGATGCATTGGCCGAGCGAGATGTATGTGGATGTCGATCTTTGGGTGCGGGCGCCGAGGTCCACGCCGGTCGGCTTCTGGAACCAGGGCAATGACATTTTCAACCTGCTGCGCGACGATCTGGGGATGGAAGGCGACGCCACAAACGAGAATTACGAAATCTCCTACTCCCGCGGCATCCGGCCGGGCGAATATATCGTCAACGTCCATATGTATGGCGTTGTGCCGACCGGTCTGGTTGTGCCCGTCACCGTGGTTGTGAGCGTGCGGCAGAAATATGATTCCACACGCCAAATCCTCAAGACCGTCGTCGAATTGCGCGAGCGCAATCAGGAGGAGACGGCTTACCGTTTTCGCCTCACGGCCGAGGGAGAACTGGTCGAGGGCAGCGTCTCGACGCTGCGGCGGCCTCTCATCACCGGCTATAACCGGCCAGCGCCATTGCCATAGGACGAAACATCATGGACGTCATCTATTACATATTCGCCGCCTCCATCGGCACCGCGGCGCTGCTTGCCAGCATCGCCATCTGGGCGCCGCGCAAGACGCCGATCCGGGTGCTGGCGCTGGTCGCCATGACGGCGTTCATGCCGCTGGTTTACGTCCAGTTTGTCGGGCTTTTGTCGAAACCCAAACCGGTCGCATGGGCATGGCTTGAACGCGATGTGGATCGCGCGCAGGTTCTCAGCGTCAGTTTCGATGAGGGCAAGAAAATATATATATGGCTGCGCCTCAACGGCATGATCGCGCCACGGTTTTATTCGCTGCCCTGGCGCCAGCAGTTCGCGGAAGATCTGGAAGAAGCCATGGTTCAGGCCACCCGCTTGCGCTCGACCGTTGTCATCACCAATCCGTTTTCCAAAAAAGCGCTGGAAGAGAGCGGCGGCGTCACCGTCGAAATTATTGCCCCGCCTTTGCAGCCCTTTAAAAAGCCGTCTGTTCCGCCCCAGGTCTACAACCCGCGCAGCCCGGAGATTTAGCGCCAGTTTTCGATTGTGATCCCGGGCAGCGCCCCGGCCGGCTCCAGCCCCAGTACCCGCCCATAAAACGCATCTTCGCTTT
>JADFHH010000468.1 GCA_022567275.1 Pseudomonadota bacterium
AAGCCGCGCTGGTCGCCTCAAACCACAACCCGCCGCTCAGAGCTTTTGCCAAACGACTAAAGGACAAAGGCACGCCACATAAACTGGTCCTCATCGCAGTGGCCAGAAAACTCATCATCATCGCAAACGCTTTGTTGGCACAAAACACCGTCTGGAAGGCCGCCTGAAGATACAGTTGCTAGTGGATTGATTCCAACGTTTGGAACCCTCGATTTCGAGCGGCGATAATTTCATCGGGATCGGCTTTCCAGATGAAGCGTTTTGCTTCGTTGGCGTTGTGCTCCTTTATGAAGCGGTTGATTGCGGTTTGCAGTTCTGCCAGTGAGTGGAAAACGCCATGCTTAAGCCTGCGACGGGTGAGTTTGGCGAAAAAGCCCTCTACAGCATTCAGCCAAGAGCTGGACGTCGGGATGAAGTGCAGCGTCCATCGTGGGTGGCGTTGCAGCCAGGCCTGGACCTTATCTTTCTTGTGGGCTGCGTAGTTATCAACAATGGCGTGGATATCCTTGCCTTTGGGAACGGAGCGTTCAATCTGGTTGAGGAAACGGATGAATTCCTGGTGCCTGTGGCGCTGCATGTTTTGCCCGATCACCGTTCCGTCCAGCACATTGAGGGCGGCGAACAAGGTGGTTGTGCCATTGCGCTTATAGTCATGGGTCATTGTCGCACCGCGACCCTTCTTCAGGGGCAATCCGGGTTGGGTGCGATCAAGCGCCTGTATCTGGGACTTCTCATCAATCGACAACACTACTGCATGGGCTGGTGGTGATACATAAAGGCCAACGATATCATGCAGTTTCTCCACAAACCGGGGGTCGTTGGATAATTTGAATTGCCGGAAGCGATGAGGCGTAAGGCCATGGGCCTTCCAAATTGACTGCACGGTTGAAGCCGCCACACCGGCCACTTTAGCCATCGCCCGCAATGTCCAGTGCGTTGCTTCATGCGGCGGCGGTTTGAGTGTCAGCGCAACAATCTCCTCTACGCGGTGCTGCTCAATTGGTGCAATGCCCGGCGGACGGCTCTTGTCGTGCAAAAGACCGTCAACACCCTCGTCCATAAAGCGTTCCTGCCATCGCCATACTGTGCCTTTGTTTTTACCTGTGGCAGCCATGATGGCTGTGGTGCCCAGACCTTCCGCTGTCAAAAGAATGATCCGCGCACGCCAGACGTGTTTTTGTGGCGATTTTGGATCCCTGATGATCCGTTTGAGCCGCTTTTGATCGGATGCGGAAACCGTGAATAATATCCCTGTACGCATACACAACAATTGCACACAAAGACTTCAAAAGGAATCCCAATTCGGTCTCTTTTGTTTCAAACAGTCCACTAGGTAGGTATCAGGCGCAACGACGGCGTCTCTTCAAGAAGTTTACGACTATAAGCGTTTTTCGGCTTGGTGAAAAATATCTCGACGTCTTCGGATTCAACCAGTCGCCCATCTTTCAGTACCACTACGCGGTCGGACATTTGCCGGACCACGGCTAGATTGTGGCTAATAAATAGAATTGACAGTGCGAATGCCGCTTGCAAGTCCTTCAATAAATTCAATATCTGCGCCTGAATCGAGACATCCAGCGCCGAAGTTGGTTCGTCACAAATCAGAAATTCCGGTCGCGCCACCAGGGCACGGGCCACGGCGATCCGCTGGCGTTGACCACCGGAAAACTGATGTGGGTATTTCAACATGGCGCGCTGTGGCATCTAGACCAGCTCAAGGATCGACGCAACGATCCGCCTTTGCTCGGACCTCGTCGCCGCCAGACCGAAAAAACGAATGGGCTCGCCGATGATGTCCTCAATTTTGCGCCGGTTATTGAGCGAGGAATACGGATCCTGAAAAATCATCTGAATTTTTCGGCGCGCCGGATGGGTTCGGACGCGGTCCCGGCCTGCGGGCAGTGGTGCGCCGTTAAACGAGATGTAGCCGGCGGACGGGCGCACCAAGCCGACAATAGCCTTGGCCAGTGTCGATTTGCCCGAGCCACTTTCGCCTATGACCCCCAGCACCTGACCCGACCGAACTTCTAGAGATATGCCTTTCAGCGCCCGGATACCCGCTTGCTCTTTCCAGAAAAAGGGTCGCGCAGGCATCTAAGTAAC
>JADFHH010000469.1 GCA_022567275.1 Pseudomonadota bacterium
GAACCGCCATCGCAGTACGTTAGAAACTGCTGGCGACCGAGAAAGCCAGCGGCGCATGCGCGAGTCTCCCCTTGATCTCGGTCACAAGTTTACTCATGTTTGCAATCCGGTTTCTCTTTAAGGTGAGAGGGGATCAAATCCGGCAATAGCGATGGGCCACGATCACACCACATTATTTTGGTTTTGGTACGGCGTTTCCCGGGCGGTTGCAACTTTTCGCAGGCTTATTGGCCAGGGAGGTGCGTTGCATACCGGGCCATCGTGTGAACGGCTTTGCCCGTCCACGGCTGACCGGACCATCGCCGCTTTACAATCTGTCATGGCGCTGCGCGGCCCGGAGTGGTAAAACCGGTCTGCGGGCCAGGTTGCGCGTCGCCAACTAACATTATTCAGAAGTCATCGAAATTGATCATAATCCCAATAGAAATCAAAGTCCGTGAGCTCCACGGCAAGTGTCTGCTGGCCTACTGCGCGGCGGAGGCGGGGCTTGACGTGGTGTTGGGGGATCAGCGGATTGTCGCGCGTTCTCTTCACCGGTTACAGCGTGGCATCTATGTCGACAAGAGCATTTCTCGCACCAAGACAAGGCATTACCGCAAGCTGAAGCAGCTCGGTTTCTCGGTCGCGGCTTGGTGCGAGGAGGGGCTGGTTTACCGCGACAAGGGCACCTATCAGCTCGAACGCGTAAGTCAGGACTCAGCAGAACTGGTGGATGCCTTCATTGCCTGGGGCGAAGTGCAGCGGGACGATGTGGTGGAAGCCGCTCCTGGCCTTCGCGACAAGACTTTCGTTCACGGCAATCCGCGCTTTGACATGTTGAGACCTGCTTATCGTGCGGTGTTTCAGAAAGAAGCCGACGCCATCGCCAGGCAGCATGGGCCCTTCATACTCGTGAACACAAATTTTGCCCGCTACAACCACTTTCGCGGGCGTGACAGCACGCTGGAGGTTATGCGCGAGCGCGGCATTGTCACGACGCCAGAGCAAGCGGACTACTACATTCGCCTGGGCGACTATCTGGGCGCACTGTTCGGCGCCTTTGTGACGGCGCTGCCGGAAATGGCCAACGCCTTCCCTGACCATTCTATCATTGTGCGGCCGCATCCTTCCGAGGACCATGAGCGCTGGCGGAGAGAAGTCGCGGGCCTGCCGAATGTTCATGTGATCTATGAAGGCTCCGTGTTGCCCTGGATTCTGAGCGCCGGGGCCTCGGTCCAAAACTCATGCACCACCGGGGTAGAGGCATTTCTCCTCGACCGTCCGACAGTCGCCTATATGCCGGTGACCCATGAAGTGTTCGACTCGCTGTTGCCCAACAGTCTCGGCGACCAGGCGAAAACGCCGAAGGAGTTGATCGAAGCGCTCCGCCGCGCTCTTTCCGGCGATGCGGGTTCACGGCGTTCACGCCAGAAAAAGGATGCTTTGGTTGCCCGCTATATCGCCAATTCCAGGGGACCGCTTGCCTCGGATCGTTTTGTCGAGACATTGCTGGAGATGAGCAGAGGCGCAGGCGCGCCAGCGCCGGGAACGTTTCGCGTTGCCAGGGCGCATCTCGAGGCGGTTGTGCGGAAACTGGCCGGTGATGTACGCCGGACGCTGCGCGGGGACAAGCGTCTGGCCGACTATATGGATCAGAAATTCCCGGGTCTTACTCTTGATGAGGTGCAGTCCATTTTTGACGGTATCTCGGTAGCACGCGGCAAACGAGATGGCCCGCGTGTATCTGCGCATCCAGACCTTCCCTCCTGTTTTCTTGTGACCGCCAGCTAAAAAGCCCTTCTGTCTGAGAACCGGAAGGGCTTATACCAAGGGGCGTTGAGACTGACTCATGGGCGATGCTTCGAGACGCGCCCTCACGGGCGCTCCTCAGCATGAGGTATGTCCTTGTTTTTCTGTCACAAAACCTCATCCTGAGGAGGCGCGTCAGCGCCGTCTCGAAGGATGTGCGGATCGGTCAGACCTAACGGCCCTTGGTATAACACACTTGAATTGGCGAAACTCGAACCTATATTCTCATCTATGCGCATGCCAATCATGGGTGCGCAATTGCAGAACGGCCCGGCCTTGTTAAAATGGCGGGCGCGTACCGCATGTTGCTTCACG
>JADFHH010000470.1 GCA_022567275.1 Pseudomonadota bacterium
AAGTATTTTGTATGGAAGTGGGAATTGGAGGGAAGTAACTTACCCTTAGCCATCACCCGTTGCCGGAACACCGAGTTCAGGTGGGGGGAGCGGACCTATATTATGGGTATCCTGAACCTCAGTCCTGATTCTTTCTCAGGGGATGGGCTGTCTGATGATATGGAGGCCATCGTAGCTCGGGCAAAACGCCTGGTGGCTGAGGGAGCCGATATTATAGACATTGGCGGCGAGTCAACTCGTCCCGATTCACAACCAGTATCGGCCGATGAGGAGCTACGCCGGGTAAACGTGGTAGCTAAGGAGCTGCGTGAGCAGACCAGACGTATTTTGGATATTAATCTCTCTCAACTGAAAGAATCGGTCACACAAATTGCCCGTGCCGTCATCCGGATTACAGACGGTGGACCTGAATATCAAAACGCTAACTGGTACAAATTTGAAGTCATACAAACGGCACAACAAACAAATAAAGTCGCAAATTTCGATGAGGAACATTTTTTTACAAAGGCTTCCATTCTAGTGAAACGTGAGCGGCTAATTTTTGTAACGTCCTTTCATCACATCGGCAGAGACCTATCTGGAGTGATGGAAGCTACAGCCTTTGCGCAGCTTGAATCATACGAAGCGTCGGAAGATCGAGAACGTGTATCCCAGGACTTTTTCCCGTGCTCGCTCGAACCCTTCGTGTTCACACGCAACACCAAAGTCGAAGAAATTAGCACATCATATGAACGATGGCTTGACTCGGCGATTGCTATAGCAATCAAGGAGTTCGGTGATCGCCTGTAATAAGTGGGAGATGAAGTAAACTCGAAGTGGTAGAAAGGCCTATTATCATCCACCTCGAACGGTCTGATCCGAGTATGAAGGAGTTGCCCGAGATGGGTCTCACACTGGCGGAAAAACTGATCGCGCGCGCCGCGGGCAGGGACGCGGTGCGCCCGGGCGAAACGGTGACCGTGCGCGTCGATCTCGCCATGATGCACGATTCGGGCGGGCCGCGCCGGGTCGCGCCGATATTGGAGCGGCTGGGGGCAAAAGTGTGGGATGCTGACAAAATCGTTCTGGTGAGCGATCACCGGGTCCCGGCGGCCGATCCGCAAAGCGATGACGATGCGGACTATTTCGCTTGCCATGAATTCGACGCCGATGCGCTTGAACCGCAAGTCGCCGCGCCGCACTCCCCCGCCTGCGCCGGGTTTGGCGGCGGCGTTCTGGCCGGGGACGAGGTGTGCATCTCCTCCACCTCGCGCAACTTTCAGGGGCGCATGGGCGCGCAATCGGCTAAAGTTTATCTCGGCTCGCCCTATGCGGTAGCGGGCGAGATTCGCGACCCGCGCGAATTTCTCAATGGAGCGTGAGCGATGACCAGTGATGGCGGATCGGCCTGGGTGTTCGGCGACAATATCGACACCGACCAGCTCGCGCCGGGCAGCACTTTGAAAAGCGGCATCGAGGTTGTCGCGGCCGCGTGTCTTAGCCGGCTCAATCCTGATTTCGCCAAACAGGTTCTGCCCGGTGATTTTGTCATTGGCGGGAGCAATTTCGGCATTGGTTCCTCGCGCGAACAGGCCGCCCAGGCGCTGCGCCATCTCGGCGTCGCCGCGGTCATCGCCCCCTCGTTCGGCGGCATTTTCTACCGCAACGCGTTCAATTTCGGGCTGCTGGCGCTGGTGTGCGCCGACGCGAGCTCCATCGCGCAGAACGACCGCCTCAGCATCGATGCGGAAAAAGGAATTTTGCAAAATCTGACGCGGGACGAAAAATATAAATTCGAAGCCGTTCCCGCGCATCTGCTGGACATCATTTCAGCCGGCGGGCTCGTGCCCTATCTGGAGGCCAACAGGAGGTGAAATGAGCACGACAAAGACAAAAATATTGCGGAAACTGATCGCCGGCGATGGGCTGATCATCGCGCCGGGCGCCTATGACGGCATCTCCGCGACGCTCATTAACAACGCCGGATTTTCAGCCGTCTATATGACCGGTTCGGGCACCTCCGCGGCGCTGGGCTATCCCGACTTCGGCCTGATCACCCTCACCGAGATGGTGCGAAAAAAGGAAAAAAGAAAAGGGAGAGTGGACGTGCCGGTCATCGCCGAC
>JADFHH010000058.1 GCA_022567275.1 Pseudomonadota bacterium
TTCGGCGCCGGTGCCTGGGGCTGGGGACGGGCATACCCCGGACAAGGCGCGTAAGCAGCAATAATGGATGGGGCGGCTCGCATGCGGGCCGCCCCATCCCATATATTGCTGGCAACCCAATCCCGAATTAGGTTTGCTATTTTATTGGATTTACCGGTAAGCTTGAACCACTTCCTGAGGTGCGGCGCGAAACCCGGTCGGGTATTTATTAATGCGATTGTCTCGTACGAGTAAGGAGAAACCGATGCGCGTGATTTCACTTTCCTTGGCCCTCGCCGGAGCCTTGCTGCTTGCGGGGTGCAAGGATACCGTCCGGCCTTTGAGCTATGACAAGGGCGTATACGGAGGTAAGGCCGACACCAAATTGACACCCGGGCAGCTCAACACATTGCGTCTGCGCGGGAGGCATCAGGCAAGATGACGGGAGAAGAGACATGACGGCGAAATCGGGATGCAGATGCTGGCTGGCGCAATTCGCTGCGCTCCTGCTGATCGCTCTGGGAATCACATTCACGCTGGATATCGTTGCTCCGCAACAGCTTCAGGCGCAAAGCAGCGTGCGGCCTCCCGCTGGTGCGGTCACGAACGTTATCGAGGGCCGGGTGCCGGGCAGTGCCCTTGGCAACAGATCGAATTCCGAAACCTGGCGTGCGATACGCAAGGGTATCCGTGGCACGGTCTCCATTCCCGACAAGAAGGCCGGTCAGCTGGTGCAGTCCGAAGGCGACAGTTGGCGCGCTCTGAAAAATGGCCCGATTGCGACCTGGGGCGCGCTCGGCCTGGCGGGCATCGTTGCCCTGCTCGTTGTTTTCTATCTCATTCGCGGCAAAATCCGCGTCGATCACGGTATGAGCGGGCGCACCATCCCCCGGTTTAACGATATTGAGCGGATCGCCCACTGGCTGCTGGCGGTGTCCTTCATTATTCTCGCTATCTCGGGCCTTAACATCACCTTCGGAAAATATTACCTGCTGCCGGTGCTAGGCAAACCCGCATTCGCGGCCATTGCCGCCACGGGCAAATGGCTGCATGGCTATGTGGCCTTCGCCTTCATGACCGGGCTGGTGATGATTCTTGTTCTCTGGATCAAGCAGAATTTGCCGGACAAATATGACCTGCAATGGCTCGCCAAGGGCGGTGGTATGTTCGGCGGTGGAAGCCATCCGCCGGCCAAGAAGTTCAACGCCGGTCAAAAGTTCATCTTTTGGGGGGTGATCTGGGGCGGGTTGGGCCTGAGCGCAACCGGCATCGCCCTGCTGTTCCCGTTCCAGATTGATTTCCCGGCCGGAATGGAGCCGATCCAGCAAATGCAATTCGCGACGACGTGGCACTCGATCATCGCACTTGGCCTGATCGTGCTGGTGATCGCCAATATCTATATCGGCACGATCGGTATGGAAGGTTCCTTTGACGCCATGGGCACCGGCGAAGTGGATGAGAACTGGGCCAAGGAGCATCACTCCGTCTGGGCCAAGGACGCAACCAAAGCCAAGGAAGACGAGCGCAAGGCAAAAACCGCGCCGGCGGAGTAGCGAGAGATTTTATGAGCAAGGCGGTACGCCGGCCAGTCACCGCTTGGCTCCACGCGCACCCAATCGGCGAACATCATGTCAGGCAAGGATAAGGCAAGTCCGGGGCGGCTCTGGTTGGTTCGCGTTTGCGCGCGCGCGGCGGCTAGCATTGTTCTCGGCGCTGCCTTCTTACTGATCCAGCCGCACTGGAGCGGGAGCGAATTTACCGCCCGCGCCGCACAGGGCGACCGCGCTCTGAAGGGCCATGGCGGGCCGGTTCACGCCATTATACTCAACCAGGCCAAAACACGAGCGCTCACGGGCAGCTTCGATTATTCCATGATGCTGTGGGATTTGACCGTCACGCCGCCGAACATCATCAGGCGCTTTGACGCTCACGACGGCTGGGTCAAGGCGGTCGCCCTGCTTGGCGATGGCAAGCGCGCGCTTTCCGCCGGCGGCGGCGATGTCTGGCTCTGGGACCTGGACTCGGGCAAGCCGGTGCACCTGTTCAAGGGCCATAAAGCGGAAATTTCCGCGCTCGCCCTGTCGTCCGATGGCAAGTGGGCGGCGTCCGCGAGCTCCGATCGCACGGTGCGGCTGTGGAACCTCGTAACGCTTGAACCCGGACCGGTGCTTGAAGGGCATCGAGGCCCGGTCAACGGCGTCGCCTTTTCCGCCGACGACAAGACGGTTTTTACCGCCAGCTATGACGGGACCATCCGTAGCTGGGTGCGCAAGAGCGGCGCGTTCAAACGAATTGTCTACCGCCACGGTTTCGGCATCAACACCATGCTTCGCTTGCCCGGGCAGGACCTGCTGGTGTTCGGCGCGCTGAACGGCAAGGCGCTGGTCATTGACGCCAAAACGGGCGAAGCCGTGCACCGGTTCAAGGAACTGCTGGGACCGTTTCTGGCGATCGCCGTTCAGGAGAGACCTGGGCTGCTGGCCCTTTCCGGCTATGAGAAACAGGGCAGCGATGTTGTCGGCATCATTCGCGTGATGCGCCTTGGCGACTGGGCGCCGATTGAAGAATATGAAGATCCGCGCGGGCCCATCTGGGCGATGGATTTCGGGCCCATAGGAGCGACCATCTATTATGGCGGCAAGGATGATCAAGTGAGCGTCTGGCAGGTGAAACCACGCGAACCATTCGAGATCATATCCGGCCCCATTCCCCGGCGCTATGAAGTGTTCAGCACCGACAATCCCGGAGAGTTGCAATTTGCCCGCAAATGTTCTCTCTGTCATACATTGACATCCGATGGCGGCAACCGGGCCGGACCGACGCTTTACAAGGTATTTGGCCGAAAGGCGGGGACGCTGCCCGGTTATCCATATTCGGACACCTTGAAAAATGCTGATATAGTATGGAGCGCAAAGACAATAGAATTGCTCTTCGGTCTGGGTCCCAATCATTATCTGCCGGGCACGAAAATGCCGCTGCAGAGAATTTCAGACCCAAAGAAGCGCGAGGCGCTGATCGCTTATTTGAAAGTTGCCAGCGAAGGCAACAGCGGACAGAGGAACAAGACAGGAAAAGAAAGTTCCAGGGAGTAGTGACATGAATGCCTTTGTGAAGGGTATGGCGGCTTTGGCCGCGATCACCGTGATCGCAGCCATCGGCCTTGGCGCCATCGATATGTCGGCTGAACAGGTCTACTTAACGACGAGCGGGAACGTCCGGCTATAGCTATTCAGGGTGTGCCACGCCGGCGCTGGGAAAACATATTGCGCCTGATTGCCGGTATCGTGGTTGCCCTGCTGCCTTTCGCCGCCGCCGCACAACCGCTCGATCGGGCCATGCTCTCTGTCGTCAGCGTGCTGCCGCAATGGCCGCGCGACGCAAGGCGGCTTGAGGAGCCCGAAGGCAGCGGCGTGGTGATGTTCGAGGGCAAGACCATCGTCACTACGCTGCATGTGGTCGACAAGGCGCTTTCCATCCGGGTGAGAACGCTCGCGGGCAACATATTTCCCGCCCGGCTGACGGGGCGCGACCGGGCGAGCGATATCGCCACCCTGGCGATAGACAAACCGCTACCCGCGATTAAACTGGCGCCGGCGGAGCCGCGTCTCGGCGAAAAGGTTTGCGCCATCGGCAACGCCTTCGGTCTCGGCCTTTCGGTGAGCTGCGGTGTCGTTTCAAGCGTCCATCGCGCAGGCGTCGGATTTAACAGGGTCGAGGATTTCATTCAGACCGACGCGGCCGTCAATCCGGGCGCTTCGGGTGGTGCGCTGGTCAACGAACGCGGAGAATTTGCCGGCTTATTGTCGGCCATATTCACAAAAACATCCGACGCCAATATCGGCGTCAACTTCGCGGTGTCCGCCGCGCTCACGGCCGCAGTGGCGCGTCAGCTTCGCGACACGGGCCGGGTCAAGCGGCCGATCAGCGGTCTGCGGCTGGAGCCATTTCCGGGCAAGGGGAAAACCGGCAGGCTTGGCGCGCGCGTGGTATCCTTAACCCCCGGGTCGTTGGGCGAACGGGCAGGATTGAAGCCCGGTGATATCATTCTGAGGGCGGGGGAAAGAAGGGTGCGCAAGCCGCAGGATTTTGTCAGCGCCATGTCGCGCTTGCTGTACGCCGATGCGCTGGATATGGAGATTGACCGCGATGGAATCTTACACAAGCTTCGCATCGAAAAATAAATTTGGCGCCTAAAATCCAAGGAGAGAGCAATGGACGAAGATCGCTTCAACATGTCACTGAGGAAATTTCTCAAGCACGTGGGGGTGACATCCCAGCAGCAGATAGAAAAGATTGTGCGCGAGGGCGGGACGGGAGATGCCACCTCGCTCAAGGTGAAGATGGTGCTGAGCGCCCAGGGTACGGATCTGAACCACACCGTCGAGGATGAAATCGAAATCGGCTAGCGCTCATGCAAACCCCGGACCCCACATTTCCGCCGCTTCTCAAGGGCCACGATATTCCCGGCACCCAGAGCGCCTATGATGTGGCCTGTGCCAGGGCGTCCGCCGGTGAGTTGGGCGCGGGCGATGTGGTGTGGAGCCGCCATACCTCGCGCGTCGATATAGCCATTATTCTGGAACCGGACGTGGCCCTTGAGAGCGCGGCGCAGATGCTGCCTCTCTCAATGGTGGCGATCGGCGATTGTCTCGGCGCGCTGACGCCGCCGCAGGTCGGGTTGACTTTCACCTGGCCGGGCCAAATCCGCGTCAACGGCGCATATGCCGGAACCATGAAGGCGGCGGCGGGGGGAGTGCGCGATCCAGGCGCTGTTCCGGGCTGGATGGTGCTCGGGCTGTGGCTGCGCCACCGGCACGAAGCGAGCGACCCGGAGCCGGGCGAAGTGCCCGATCGAACCTGGCTATCGGAGGAAGGCTGCGAGAAACTTACCCGTACCGAAGTCATTGAATCCTACTCCCGCCACTTCCTCACCTGGCTCAACAGCTGGACCGAGGATGGCTTCAAGTCCGTGCACGCCTCCTGGTGGTTCCGGGCCCATGAGAAGGACGAGGAGGTCACGGTTGAGCTTGGCGAGCAAACGCTCACCGGAATGGTTCAGGGGCTCGACGACAATGGCAATCTGCTGCTGCGCCGGGACGGGGACACAAGTGCCGCGCTTCTCATCGACTATTTTGAGTTCCCGGAAAGTTAAAAAAAACCATGAGGCGCGCGCGAGCATGAAATTTCTCCAGACCATCCGCTTCGACGCCTCGGATGATCATGTGTTTGAGACGGCGGCAGCACCTGATGAATGGGCGGTGTCGGGCGCATTTGCTTTTTCACACCTCTCCAGCGAAGAGGTAAAGGGCAAAGTGAAACAGGCTTTTGCCAACGGCTTTTTATCGCTAGGCTCCTTCGGCAGATCGACATTCACATCCGTCGCCGAATGCAGCGATGACGATCTGGCGGTGATCGAGTCCTCCCTGGCGAAGCATTTCGTTGAAAATTTTGGCGCGCCCGATGAACAGGCAGCGCTTCGAGCCGCGCGCGAAGAAGCCAGCTTCATCCTCGATTTGTGCTCCACCCCGCTCATCAACACCATCTTCACGGTGCGCCGGAGCTTTGCCGATGACGGGCAAATCAAGGAACAGTTCCGCACCATTCAGGCCCCTGACGCAAAACCCGCACACACCCGCATCTGGAGCGTCGTCGAAGACAAATGAGAGATTTCTGGAAATCTGCCGGGATGCATCTCGTCGAAGTGAACGCGGACGGGTGGCTGACCCTCACGCCGGATTTTTTGCGCGCTTTTTATACCCGTCCCGAAGTGCACCCGATCGACACCTCCTGCGATGAGGAGACGCGGCTGTTCGAGGATTTGATGGCCGACCCCTTCATGGCGGTGTCGAAGGAGCGGCTGGCCACCCTGGTCGATCAGGACGCCGCTTATAATTATCAGACCGTGCTTTCATTCCGCGCGCATCTTGTCGCGGCGGGAAGTCTTGAAGGCGCGTATTTGCGGATGATGCGCACCCAGGATATCGACCTCCCTCCGGTGTTTCTCGATCAGCTCGTGCACGTGATCGTGCGCAATATCTTGCAAAATTGCGATGACCCGATCCGCCTGCGCGCCGGGGAGATATTTTTTCGCTCGCAAAGTGTCACCACCGACGATGGCCGCGTCATGCTGGCGGATGAGGAGATTGTCTCCATGCATGCGGCCACCGGCGGTCTCGGCTCTTTGGGGCAGTTGCTGGTCGAAAGCGCCACGCCGCTGCGCAAGGTCGAGCTTGATGTTCTGGACGAGACCAGCAAGGACGCCTATTGGCTGCGTTCCGACCGCTTCGACATGGTTATAGACTTCCGCTTTACCCAGCCCGCGCTCGACGCCTTCGCCCGGGTGGCGGAAGCCTGGATTGAACATTTTCTCAGGCTCGAAGTCCGCATCGAGCCGCGCCAGTCCATCAAGGACGAGCAATGGAGCTGGCATATCGGCATGGACCGGGTATCGAACCGCATCCTGAACACGCTCTATGAGGGCAAGGAGCTCATCCCGGGCGATGAGGATTTGCTGATCGCCCTGTTCCGCATGCAGGTGGAGGATGACAGCGCGCTGATCGAGACAATGCGCTCAAAGCCGATCTATCTCGGCCTCGCCATGACGGACAAAAAAATCGTCAAGATGAAGCCGCAGAATTTGCTCATGAATATGCCGCTGCCGAGGGAGGCGTGAGCGGGCCGGGGGGCGGGTAAAGCTTCACCTGACTACCAGGGGCAAGTCGCCGGGTTGCCGTGGAAAAGGATGGCGCCGCCGAGGCCTGCCGGTCCGGTGACCCAGAAGCTGCCTGCGTCCGGATCATGGTCATTGGGGTGCAGGCCGTGGGCCACGACGTGGCGCCGCGCCTGGTCCAGATCGGTGGTTTCGATGGCGTAGGCAGCGATCGACGGGCTGCTGGTCTCAAACAGGTCCGGGACCAGCCGGGCGGCTCTATTGGCATTGACGATAGTCAGACGTCCGCGCGCCGTCGCCACACGGATCGGGTCGCCGCTCCCGGCAAGGCCCGTAAAGCGGCCAAACCGCGAGGCAACTTCTTTGGGATCATCAACGCACAACAATATGTCGGTCAGCGCCCGTGCGCCGTTCGGGTGGGTCATCCAGCGCGGTTGCCACAATAATTCCGGCGTGTGGTGGGTTAAAAACTGAATTCGCCCTTCCGGCATCGTGCCGGGTTTGACCCGCAAGACGGAAAACCGAAGCAGGCCCGGGCCGGTTTCTGTTTCGATCTCCCTCTGCAAGGCAACCGGTGGCAGCGGCTCGAACCCTTCAGCTGCTAATCTTTGGGTCTGGTCCTTTGGTTCCACACACGAAAAGGCCAGGAGATGTACCCCGACGTAACGCTCCATGGCAGCCAGAGACTGGCCAGCCAATGCGGTCTCGGCCTTGCCATGCGGGGTGAGAATTTCAAGATATCCGCGCTCAAGCAACGCACAGCGATTGGCCAGCCCTACCTGGATCGGCGGTTCGCCCGGACCGGCGGCATTGGTTTGCGGGGTAAACGGCGACAACACAAACCCCAGATCCGTCATGGCGGTTTCGGCAACCGCCATATCGGGCACAAAATGGGCCAGATGATCGAGGAAAATCTCGTCGCCTTTTGGGAGTTGACGGTCCGTCCACACATCAAGGTTTTGGCTATTTTCTATCCGCTTGTCTCCATCGGCGAGGTGTGAAGGGCTCTCGCTCGCAGGTCCATATTGAACCGGAGTTATACCCTAGAGGCCGCTTCGCGGACGGCGGCCAGCCGTTCCGCCTGACGGCCCTTGGCAGCCTCACGGATTGCGGTCTCGATGTCCTTGCCTGCGGTTTCCGGCGAACCTGCGTTGAAGGGAGGTTGAGGTGCATATTCGATCCCGAGCTGAATTGCTTTAGCCTGATCTTCCCCAAATATCTCAGCTGCGACCGCGAGCCCGAAATCAATGCCGGCGGTAACGCCGCCTCCGGAAATAAACTTGCCGTCAATTACGACGCGCGATGGATCAGGGATCGCGCCAAATTCTTTCAGCATATCCCGCGACATCCAGTGACATGCGGCGCGTTTCCCTTTCAGAAGACCTGCGGCAGCAAGGACGAGTGATCCGGTGCATACCGACGTGACATACTTTGCCGTCTCCGCCTGCTTGCGAATGAAGGCGAGTGTCTCCGCATCATTGAGAAGTGCGTTCATGCCCGCACCTCCCGGCACGCAAATCAGATCAAGTGGTTCGTGGCTCGACTCTATTGCCAAACGGCACCGG
>JADFHH010000059.1 GCA_022567275.1 Pseudomonadota bacterium
GAAACGTCGGGTTCATCATCGGTCATATTCGCAGTGGCGCTGGCACCTGGACGAAGTGTTCGTCCGGATCAATGGCGAGATGCATTACCTGTGGCGCGCCGTGGATCACGAAGGCGAGGTACTCGAAGTTTTTGCCACAAAACGCCGGGATCGCAAGGCTGCGCTGAAGTTTCTTAAACGAACGATGAAGCGCTACGGCCGGCCGTGGTCGATCGTGACCGACCGGCTTCGTTCTTACGGCGCCGCGATGAAAGTGATCGGCATCGTGGATCGTCAGGAATGTGGGCGCTGGCTTAACAATCGAGCCGAAAACTCACACCAGCCGTTCCGGCGACGAGAGGGGGCGATGGCGTCCTTCAGGGATATAATAACTCTTCAGAAGTTTGCCGCCGTCCATGCCTCGATCCGATCCTCCCCCACTTGGACCAATCAGTGGGGGCTGGTCATGAGTGCCGTTGAGAGAGCGTCTAGATGACTTTTAACGAATGACCGCTAATGGCACAAAGCAGACATTCCAGCCCATGCGGTTTTATGTCCGCTTTCGGTGTCAAAGCGGAAGTCCGACAGCATTAAAGCGATCGTCCGATCATAACCTTCGGATATCGATGATCATCGGCTCTGTAGTGCATGCAACTAGCCCGTGAGTGGCTGGCACGTGGAAAACAGGGTCACACCTGTCATACCTGTCATACCTCTTGAATAAATCAGAGCAGACAGAAACAGCAGAACCATAACTGCAATGCGGTTTCACCTATGACAGGTGTGACAGGTATGACCGGATTTCGGCGGAGCGGAGGCTAAATCTAGAGATGGTAAGTCCCCCTTCCTTTCCCCCGACGCGGTTGTCCACTAAAGGGGTCACTTGGGTTTTGCGGGGGGCTAGGGGGGTGTCATCTGTTACTTTCTGATCTCGGAAGACCTCATAGACTGGTTGATTAGCTCAAAGTATGGTCATCGATTAGTTGCAGCATATTTTCTGGATAAAAGACATGTTGAGGCGACTAGTGGTTAGACTCAGACATTTCGGCCCTCAATGTCTGCCCCGACAACTAGGCTATATCTTTGTATTGGTTCAATTATTTGAGACGGAAGTCCACTTTACACCGGACTCATCCGTCTCGGTTGAACCACTAGCTTGCCGGTTGGGCAGTGGTTTGCTACATGGGACGGTGGCTCGCCAGGTGCGGGTTGAAACTGTCGCGGTCGTGGCGGAACTGGTAGACGCGCAGCGTTGAGGGCGCTGTGGGCTTAGCCCGTGGAGGTTCGATTCCTCTCGACCGCACCATTCTTCCATTAGAGATGGTTTTCAGCCGTAGCCGGCACGGCACGCCAGGCAAGGGATCAGGCGATGCAGGATGCGCCCGAAGAAATCCAGCTGCGTGACAGAGAAGGCGCCTTGTTGCCGGAGTTTGTGCGTGCGGTGGAGCTTGCCCTTGAGGAGGACAAGGACGAGGAGGTTCGCACGCTTGCCGGCGCGATACATGACGCCGACCTTGCCGACCTCATTGAACATTTGCGGGCTGAGCAGCGCGCGCAACTGATCGAAGCTCTGGGCGAGGATTTCAGCGCCGGGACTCTGCGCGAGCTGGAAGAGCCGGTTCGTGACCAGGTTCTGGAAGCTCTTTCCAACGAACAGGTTGCTGAAGCGGTCCGCGAGCTGGACTCCGATGATGCGGTTTATCTGCTGGAGGACCTGGAGGAGAGCGAACAGAGCGATATTCTCGCGAAACTGACAAAAAGCGAGCGGGCAGCCCTGCAACGTGCGCTGGAGTTTCCAGACGACTCGGCCGGGCGGCTTATGCAGAGCGACTATATCTCCGTCCCGCCTTTCTGGTCTGTCGGGCAGACGATTGATTATATGCGCGATGAAGACGACCTGCCTGCTGACTTCACGCAAATATGGGTCGTCGATCCCGCCCACCATCTGATCGGCCGCGTGCCGCTCGACCGGCTGCTCAGATCCAGGCGCCCGGTGACCATTGACGATATCACCGACACGGAAGTTCACCAGATTACGGCGGAGGAAGATCAGGAAGAGGTCGCGCTGGAGTTTGAGCGCTATGACCTCATTTCGGCGCCGGTCGTCGATAACGATGGCCGCATGCTCGGCGTCATCACGGCCGATGACATCATGGAAGTGTTGCAGGAGGAAGCAGAGGAAGACATTCATCGCCTCGGCGGTGTCGGCGATGAATCGATTACCGATACGGTATTCCGCACCCTGCGCAACCGCTTCGTCTGGTTGCTGGTCAATCTGGCGACAGCCATTCTGGCGTCATGGGTCATCTCCCTGTTTGACGCCACCATCGAGCAGATGGTGGCGCTCGCTGTGCTGATGCCGATCGTTGCCTCCATGGGCGGCAATGCGGGAACCCAGTCGATGACGGTTGCCGTGCGCGCGCTGGCGACCCATGATCTTGGACCGGTGAATGCAGCACGGGTGATCACTCGCGAGGCCCTGGTGGGGCTGCTCAACGGATTTTTGTTCGCCGTCATTGTCGGCGCGGTGGTGTATTTCTGGTTTGGCAGCTATCAACTCGGTTTGGTTATTGCCGCCGCCATGGTTATCAATATGGCGGTGGCCGGCCTGTTTGGCATTCTCGTGCCCATGGCGCTCGAAGCGCTGGATATTGACCCAGCGGTGGCCTCCTCCGTGTTCGTGACAACCGTAACCGACGTGGTCGGCTTCTTCGCCTTCCTCGGGCTTGCCGCGCTGTGGCTGGTGTAAGGATAAGGGCTGACTATGCGCAAATGTGCCATCTATAAGTGCCGGGGATTTGCTCCGGCTGTCCTCTGTATTGTAGCTTTAGCCTTTGCCATTTGGCCGCAACCGGCGCGCGGCGTTTCTCCGCAAGCGACCAACGCCATCCTGCACCAATGCGTTGACGCGGAACGAGCCGCCGGGCATAGCGGACGCGCCTGCATCGGCAAGGTGACGGGGCCTTGCAAGGCCAGGCCGGAAAATACCCACCGCGAGGATCAGATGGAATGCGACGAGCGTGAATTTGTCCTGTGGAGCCAGTTGCTGCAAAAGGAATTTTTCGCGCTTGAGAAACGACTCAACCCGCAACAGCGGGAGAAGCTGCGGCGCTCCCAGGCGCTGTGGGTAAAATATCAGTCGGACGATTGCAGGCTGCCATATATCCTGTTCTCTCAGGAAGGGGCAGAATCCGCCGGCCCGGCCTGCACAATCGAGCTGAAGGCCGCGCGCGCGCTCCAGTTGCGTGCCTGGCGCGATGCCCTGTCGCAGGGTCAATAGCGATGAACAGGATAGATACCGAAATCGATATCAGCGCGCCCGAAAACATCGTGTGGGAGGTCATCTCCGATCTGGACGGCTGGGCACAATGGAACCCGATCATGAAGGCGTCCGGCACGCTTGCGCCTGGAGAGCGGCTGCATGTCACCCTCTCCGCACCGGGCGGCAAAGCGATGTCATTCGACCCTGTGGTGGTCCTGTTCGACGAGGGCCGGGAGTTCCGCTGGCGATCGCGCAAGCCGTTTGGGCTGCTTGATGCCGAGCATGGATTTCGCATCGTGCCTGAAGGTCCTGACCAATGCAGCTTCGAGCAATTCGAGGTCTTTGGCGGGTTGTTGGGGCGTCCGATATTTTCGCGCCTGTCCAAGGAGCTCGATACAGGATTTGTGGCCATGAACCGGATGTTGAAGCGCGAAGCCGAGAAACGCGCCCGGGAACGGGCCTGAAGCTTCCATGTTCTTTTATGTCTCGAAAGTATTGTGGTTTTTCGCGCAGCCCTCGAATGCAATCCTGTTGCTGCTGATTGCCGGCATTGTTCTGCTGTGGAGCCGGTGGGCGCGCACGGGCCGGGCGCTGGTAGTGGCGTCGGGCGCACTCCTGTTTGCGGGCGGCCTGACGCCTCTCGGCCACGCGCTCATGCTTCCATTGGAGGAACGCTTCGCACGCGCAAACCTTTCCAGCGGCGCATCTCTTGATGGTATTGTCATACTTGGCGGGGCGCAGGATATGACGGTCCGCACCGCGCGCGGCGTGATTGCCGTGAACGAGTCGGCGGAGCGCCTGATTGAGGGGGTCATGCTGGCGCGCCGTTTCCCGGACATAAAAATCCTGTTTACCGGCGGTTCAGGCGACGTGTTTGAAAAACATCTGTCCGAAGCGCAAGGCGCCGCCACGCTGCTAGAGAGTTTGGGTGTGGCGAGGAAACGATTGCTGCTTGAGAAAGAAGCAAAAAATACCTTTCAGAATGCGCTCTACAGCCTTCGGCTTGCAAACCCGCGCCCCGGCGCACGCTGGCTGCTGGTCACGTCGGCTAGCCATATGCCGCGCGCCATGGGATGCTTCCGTAAGGTTGGCTTCGCCATTGAGCCGTGGCCGGTCGACTATCGCACGCGGGGCTACCAGGATGTTTGGCGTTTTTTTCCAAAACCATCGGAAGGATTGCGCCGGGTGGACAATGCAGTGCGGGAATGGGCCGGGCTGCTGGCATATTGGGTGACGGGCAGAACGGACACGCTCTTCCCTGGACCAGGATCATGATTTCGAGGAGAAAGTGAAATGCCACAGCAAATCAAACTCGGTGTGAAACAGCTCGTCGACGCCGCCAAACAGGGAATCGAGGAAATCACCGCTGAAGAGGCCCTGACTCTGGTTGATGACGACAGCGTCGTTATTGTCGATATCAGGGACGTGCGCGAATTGCAGCGCGATGGCAAAATTCCAGGGTCATTCCATTGTCCGCGCGGGATGCTTGAATTCTGGATCGATCCGGCGAGCCCTTATCACAAGGAAATATTTGCTCAGGACAAAAAATTTATCTTCCATTGTGCGTCCGGCTGGCGTTCGGCGCTGGCTACGGAGATGGCCCAGCGCATGGGGCTCAGTCCCGTGGCGCACATCGGAAGCGGGTTTTCCGGGTGGAAAAAGGCCGGCGGGCCGGTGGAGATGCCGGAATAGGGTCCTACGGCGTTAGCTTCATCAGCAGGCCAGCGAACATGATAGGCCCCATGGACTTGCCCGCGGGCGCACCGCCCTCGGGCTCAAGAGAGATGGCAAGCTTTACGCCCTTCTCAAGCATCTCGCGATCGATCTCGGCCGGTGCATCCATCATGGCGTAGGCGCCGGTCCCCACAAGACCGAGGGTCATGGGAGCCTTGCCACTGTCCTTCATCATGGCCCACAGTTCATAGCTCTTTGCCGGCGGCGTCTTGGCGGCGACCGGGCGAATGGCGAACACCTTGTCCTTCATGTTCATAGTGATGACGAACCCGATCTCGCCCGCATTGCTCTGGAGCATGGCCACGTAGCGTTCTTCCGGCGCAACCTGCCGGAACGGCGCATCCAGACCGCCCATCCATACCAGGGCAAGCGCGAGTGCGGCGGCGGCCGTCGCCATGGTCGCAAAGCGCCATGCGGCGATGCTGCGCTTTAGCTCTGCCAGTTGATTAGCGAGCGCCGGCAAGGGCTGGCTGGCCGCCACTGCCGGAGCCGGGAGCGCGGCTTCGATTTTTCGCCAGGCTGATGCGGGGGGATCGATGGGTGGAATCGCCTCGCTGAGCGGCGCCAGGCGCTGTTCCCATTCGCGCACCATACGCGCGAATGCGGCGTCCTTCACGCGCAGCCGTTCAGCTTCGGCGCGCTTCCCCGCATCGAGGATGCCAAGCGCATATTCGCTGGCGAGAAGATCGAGATCCTGCTTAGTCATCGCCAAGGCATCCCTTGAGCTGTATCAGGCCGCGCCGAATCCAGCTTTTGACGGTACCGGCCGGTGTCGCCAGGCGTTGCGAGATTTCGTCATGGGTATATCCGTAATAATACGCCATCAGCAGGCTTTGTCTTTGTTTGGCTCCCAGCTTTTCCATGCACCGCAGCAAGGCTTTCAAATCCCTGCTTTGAGCAGTCAATTCAAACGGGTCGGGCGCGTCATCCGCCCGTTCGCCTTTGTCTTTCTCATCCTCGAGCGCAACCTCGGTGCGCTTGCGCAACACGTCGATGGCGCGATTTCGCGTGATCGCCACCATCCAGCTTATGGGCGATCCCAACTCGGACCGGTAACTGTGCGCGGCGTCCCATATTTTGAGATAGGCGTCCTGCATCACGTCTTCGGCCAGATCATGTCTTTTAAGGATACGAACGGCGACGCCAAAAAGTTTCGCACTCGTGGCATTATAAATAGCGTGAAAAGCGGTCCTGTCGCCATTGGCGGCGGCGCGCAGCAGTTGATCGAGTTGCGGTTGGGACATTACGGCTTCGCTGGCATCATAGTGTAGTGATGAAAAATGAGCATCCACCTTATCAAACTCTGTGTCGGAATTGACAGCATTACGCATTTAAGCGCGCGGCAAGCGGCCCGTCTGGCTGAAGGCGGGATTGGTGAATTGCGCCATCGCACCCGGCAGATGCCGCGCAGACGCGATGAGTTGCTGGCGGGCGGGTCGCTATACTGGGTCATCAAGGGGAGCATTTGCGTGCGCCAGCGGCTGATTGATTTGCGCGCCGTGCGTGGCGATGACGGGATCCGGCGCTGCGATCTTGTCTTTGACCCGCGATTGGTGCTGACGCGCCCGCGCCCGCGCCGCGCGTTTCAGGGCTGGCGCTATCTCAGCGCCGAGGACGCGCCACCGGATTTGAGCCTGTCGGATGCGGATTTTCATCGGATACCCGAAGCCATGCGCACGGAATTGATCGAACTGGGGCTGCTTTAAGGCACCGCCACATTGTCGATCAGACGCGTTTTTCCCAGCATCACGGCGGCGAACACGCGGGTGGGCGTGTTGGCGCGTGTGGTGACAGGGGCCAGGGTGTCTGCGTCGCGCGCTTCCAGATATTCGACCTCGAACCCGGCCTGTGTCAGCCGTTTACCTGCCGCATCGAGCAAATCCACGATTGCCTCGCCAACCGCAATCGCGTTGGCCACTTCGTTGATGGTCTGGTAAAGCAGCGGCGCTTTTTCGCGCTCATCCGCGCTCAGATAGGCGTTGCGCGAGGACATGGCGAGCCCGTCCGGCTCGCGGATGATGGGTGCGCCAAGGATTTCCACATCCATATCGAGATCGCGCGCCAGGCGGCGGATGACCAGCAATTGCTGAAAATCTTTCTCGCCGAAAATCGCCACATCCGGGCGGCACTGGTTCAGCAGCTTTGCCACCACGGTCGCGACGCCGCTGAAAAAATGCGGCCGGGAGGCGCCGCACAACCCCTCAGCTACCCCCGGTACGGTAATCAGCGTCGAGAAGTCTTGCGGATAAATTTCTTCACGCCGCGGCATGAATAGGAGATCGACGCCCAGAGGCCTGAGTTTTTCCACATCCTTGTCAGTGTCGCGAGGGTAGGAGTCGAAATCCTCATCCGGTGCGAATTGCGCCGGATTGAGAAAAATAGAGACCACCGTGCGATCGCCGCTATCACCGGCCATTCTCACAAGCGATAAATGCCCCTCATGCAGCGCGCCCATGGTCGGCACGAGGACGATTTTTTCCCCCTGACTTCGCCAGGCGTGCACTTCGGTTCTGAGTTCAGCTATGGTTGAAACAGTTTTCAATGCTACCGCCAATTATGAATGTTTCGCCAAGGCGTAGTCAGGTTCCATTGCCTTGGAGTATACTCGCATGGAAGTGGCGAGACATTATGAGTAAAGACGACAAATCGCCGGTTGAGACAAAAACCGGAAAAAAACCACTGCCCGAGGCCCGCTCCAGCGAGTCCGACGTCGAGGCCTTTCTGTCCCGGGTCAAGTCGCTTGCCGAGCCCGGAACAACTTCCCTGCGCGGGCGGCTGATATTCGCCATGGACGCCACCATGAGCCGCCAGCCCACATGGGACATGGCGCTCGGTCTGCAGGCCGGTATGTTTATCGCCGTCAAGGCGGTCGGCGGTCTCGATGTGCAGCTGGTTTATTTCAGAGGCTTTGGCGAATGCCGGGCCAGCAAATGGGTGCAAGACCCCGAAGCACTGGCCAAACTCATGGCGCAAGTCTCCTGCCGGGGCGGCCACACCCAGATTGAACGTGTACTGGACCATGCGCGCAAGGAGACCAACAAGCGCAAGGTCAATGCGCTGGTTTATGTCGGCGATTGCATGGAGGAAAATATCGACGATCTTGCTGCGATCGCGGTGGCGCTGGGACTTCTGGGTATGCCCGTGTTTCTGTTTCAGGAAGGCGCCGAACCGGCGGCGGAGGTGGCGTTTCGTGAAATTGCCC
>JADFHH010000471.1 GCA_022567275.1 Pseudomonadota bacterium
GGGCTATGCCGCGGCACATCGCCATCATCATGGATGGCAGCGGGCGGTGGGCCGTCGAACGCGGCTTGACCCGAGCGGAAGGGTATCGCCACGGCGTCGAGAATATTCCGCGGGTAGTCCAGGCGGCCATTGAACTCGGCATCCCATATTTGACACTTTTGAGTTTTTCTTTGGAGAATTGGGCCCGGCCTCGGCAGGAAATCAACAAACCGATCGCACCGCTCAAACGAGTCTTGTGTAGAGACTTGGCCAAGCTGCACGAACACGGCGTGAGGATTCGCGTGATCGGCGAGCGGGGCGGCGTCGAAGGCGAAGTGATCAAGGCGATCGAGGAAACCGTGGCGCTCACCTCAGGCAATGACGGGTTGCAGTTGACCATGGCTTTCAATTACGACTCGCGGCGCGAGATCGCGCGAGCCGCCAGATGCATCGTCGAACGCGTGCGGGACGGCGCTCTCGCGCCGGAGGATATCACCGCGGACTTGCTCGGTACTGTTCTCGATACGGCCAGTCTGCCGGATCCCGATCTCTTGATCGGCACCGGTGGCAAACAGAGCCTGAACAATTTTCTGCTCTGGCAATTTGCCTATACTGAGTTCGTGTTTGTCGATACCTGTTGGCCGGATTTCACGCGCGAGACCCTTCGGGACGCCATCGCAGAATACCAAAACCGGAATCGCCGCTATGGCGGCCTGGCGGCGAAATCGAGCACATAAGCGACCGGAAACTTTGGCCGATAGCCCAAGGCACGCCGATTTCGCTTTCTTATGATCAGGCCGCGCGGCAGGGTCGCCTTGTCTAAAGTTTATCTGTCATAGGAGCGGCGATGACGTTAGCTTCTCGCCCTGTTTCCTTCTTGATGAGACCTTACTCGCGTGCGCTGGGCGATCATCGCGACCTGGCGCTTTTTCTGGCGCCTGAGGGCTGGGACCATGGGCAGGTGGGTTGCCGTGGTTCGAGATCGGCAAGGCCGACTGCTTGCCATTAACGGCCCTGGCGAAAGACCTCGGCTTGCGCACGGATCTGTCGATGCGGAGAAACCCGTGCCTTCGCAAGTCTGCGAATATCTGCGCGGTGAACAGCCCGGCATCCTCAGCGCTTTCCCGGAGCTCGTAGCGATTGAGGGACGGGGCGGCACAGAATTCGTGTTCGTGTTTCTCGTTCGCGCTGGCGAGGGCGCCAGCCCATCGGTCGCCGGTTGGACATGGATTGAACCGCGCCGCCTCGCCGGCTCGTTGGATGCCGAGGATCAACGCTTCGTTTCACTTTGCCTGCCAGACTCGTGATGCCATCCAGACGGATGGTTCCATCTGTCTGGAAAAATTGCTCCACCAGACCACTTAAGGCCAGCTGAGCTCAGGGCGGCAAGGCATTTGGATGATGGAACATATCGCGGATTTGTCGACGCCCGATTACCCTGACGAACACCAGAACTTGATCAAAGACCGTCTCGTCAAGCCGCTCAAAGCCATTTTGCGCGACGAGCTTATAGCAATGCTTCGGCGCTACAACCCGGCTCTATGTGTCCATCCAAGAAAGGAGGGTTGAGTGAAAGGGCGGTCTGTGATTCACCGAAGTTTGGCAACAAACGGAGGATTGCATGGCCTTGACCCCTATCACCCGCTTGGATTATGACCGGAGTGGGCAGCAACGCTATACAAGTGATATGACGGATCGAGAGTTTGCGCTGATCGCCCCCCACTTGCCGGCCCAGCCGGGCCGCGGCCGACACGAACGCGCCCGTGCCGCAGAACGGATCGCACACGAGGTCGCCCTGTTTGGAGCCGTGCCGGACAAAACGCTCCGCGAGTTCGTCGGGCTTCTGCCACGTGTGGTATCGTACGCCGGGCCGGGCGTCAGGCGCAGACACGTCATGTACGACGGACTGCTCGTTGAGGGACGGGCAGTCAAGCGGCGGTGCGTCGGGACCGCGTAGATAGAAGCAGGCCTGGCAGTTGAGCCTGTAATCCAACTTGGGGGCTGGTCCGATGGTGTTGCGGTATGTCCAGATGAGCCTGTTGGCCAGCGTTGGGTCAGAATTGAGCAGCACGAGTAGGTACGCCGCGAGCTCCAC
>JADFHH010000472.1 GCA_022567275.1 Pseudomonadota bacterium
TATCCGCTACACCATCGCGATCAAACACAATCCTCGAAATCAGCTTCTGCGTTTTCTAAAGAATAAGCACTCGAATGACGCCGGCATCATTTATTGCCTGTCACGCAAGAAAACCGAGGAAACTGCCACCTGGCTGAGCAAGCAAGGTTTCGATGCACTGCCCTATCATGCTGGGCTATCTTCCGAAATACGGGCCGAGCACCAGTCCCGGTTTCTGCGGGAAGACGGCGTTATCATCGTCGCAACGATTGCATTTGGCATGGGTATCGATAAGCCGGATGTACGTTTTGTTGCCCATATGGACCTGCCGAAGACGATCGAATCCTACTACCAGGAAACGGGCCGGGCCGGGCGCGACGGACTGCCCGCAGATGCGTGGATGGTCTACGGTCTGCAGGATGTGATCAAACTTCGCCAGATGCTCGATCGTTCCGAAGGCAGCGAAGAACATAAACGCCAGGAGGCCCACCGCCTAAACGCCATGCTGGGATTATGTGAAATCACCTCATGCCGGCGACATGCCCTACTCATGCATTTCGATGAGCAATCCGCGGAACATTGTGGCAACTGTGACACCTGCCTGACGCCTGTGGATACCTGGGATGGGACCGAAGCCGCGCGGAAAGCGCTTAGCGCGGTGTTTCGCACAGGACAACGTTTTGGAGTCAATCACCTCATTGATGTTCTGCTAGGGGCGGAGACCGACAAGATTTTTCAATTCGAGCATCACCAGTTACCTGTTCACGGAATTGGAACAGAACTCGACAAGAACCAGTGGCGCTCTGTCTTTCGACAACTGATGGCACGGGGTTATATCAGTGTGGACCTTGATCGCTTTGGCGGAATCGGGCTGGAAGAGAAGTGCCGTCCCCTGCTGCGAGGTGAAGAAACAATCGAGTTGCGCCGGGAACTCAAACAAAAGGTGACTAAAAAATTAACCAAAACACCATTGCCCGAAGATATCGACGTTGGCGTCTGGGAAGCCTTAAGAGAATGCCGACGTCAGCTGGCCGAGGCCCAAGGCGTCCCGCCTTTTGTTATTTTCCATGACTCAACCTTGCGCGAGATGGCCGGTTCAATGCCGAAAACCCTCGACGAGTTTGGGCTTTTATCCGGCGTTGGCGAAAGAAAACGTGAGAAGTATGGTCCGATCTTCCTCGAAGTGATCGCCAACGCAGAGACCAATCAACCGTAAACGGCGGATGAAAACCAGCCATTCAGACTGTGTAACCCTCTTCGCTTAACGGCATCCGACGCACCCTGTGCCCTGTCGCCGCAAATATCGCATTGCCCACTGCCGGAGCAAGGGGCGGCAACGCCGGCTCGCCGATTCCCGTTGGAGCGTGGTCACTCTGGATAAAGTGAATATCCACTTTTGGAGAACTCGGCATACGCAGTATTTTGTAATCGTGAAAATTGGACTGCTGAATTCTTCCGTCTTCCATCGTGATTTTCTGCGCGGCCATGGTGCTCAGTCCATCAATGACAGCGCCCTCCACCTGCGAGGTCGCCCCGCTCATGTTGATGATTGGACCAATATCCACCGCCACCGTGACATTGTGTACGGTAAGTTTCCTGTTGGCATCGACACTCACCTCAGCCACCTCTGCAATATGGGCTGCATGGCTGAAATGAAACGCAAGGCCTAGCCCACGGCCTTGCAACATTTTTCGACCCCAACCCGCCTTTTCTGCAACGAGCTTGATCACATCGACCGCACGTCCTGTATTGAGTGAACGGATGTTTCCTTGCTCGAACCACCGGGGTTCACCCATGATCTCCAGCAGGAATTCCAGGTGATCTCGCCCGGCCGCATGAGCAAGTTCGTGGATAAAGCTCTGGATGACGAAAGCGGTGGTGTTGGCACCTGGCGCGCGCCAGGGCCCGCAAGGTGTACCGATCTCGAACATTGTTTTCGTCGCCCGAACATTGTTCACATTCAACATTGGAAATTCAGTCTTACGAAACCGGGATCCGGAGACGGGTTTTCCATTGTTGGTCATCCCTATAAAATGATTTTCAAAAGCAACGAGTTTGCCGCTCGCGGACAGTGCGCCCTTCACAGAC
>JADFHH010000473.1 GCA_022567275.1 Pseudomonadota bacterium
CGTGAGCACCGGCCACTCGGCGGACTGGTAGTATTCAACAATGAGAGCGGCGACGCTGCGGGGTTTGGTTTGCGTCGCGCCGATCTCGACTCGCGGCGTCTCTCCGGCCAGCCATTCCTGATACTCCATTAGGAAGCCGTCGGTGCCGGGCGCTGATTTGAAATAGTAAGTCACACCGTGCCGCCTTCCGCGCACACGGCGCTTCCCGTGCCGGTCAAGGAATGTTGTGACATGCTTGGGCAATCCGCTTCGTTTGATCATTATTCTTCCTCCCACGGATTGGACGAAACCTCGCCGTCCCTCGGCAACGCGTCGAAGGATTCATCAAGCTCGCGCCGGTCCCAGACAAGGCGGGAGTTTATGTGTTTGGGTTTGGATACGCGGCCGTCGGAAACCATCTGATCGAACAGACTGACGCCGATTCCGATATATGCGGCTGACCTGGTGCGATTCAGCCCGCGCGGCTCGATTGAGAGTATGTCACCGGCGCGCGCCATCAATTCACCCTCTGCCCCTCTTCGGCACGGTCACGCCCGGCCAGCAAAAGCGTGGCATTGGCCGTGAACCTTTCGCCCAGATGGGCCAGGTCGCTCGCATAAAGCTTTAGAAAGTGGTCGCCAGCGTCGGTCGTGAGTTGCAAAACAACTACGTTGTCGCCTTCGTCCGAAATATGGAAATCGACGCTGTTAAGTTGTTCAATTTTTATGTGATCGATGTCATTCATGAGTCGACCATAGGCATGTCAGCGCGCCGACCGCTAACTCCAAATGTGAAACAATCCCGTATATCTCACTTTTAAGTGGGACATTGTTGATATGTCCCACTTCAGTTAGGAATCAATGGCAACAAGCTCTCTGGAACCGCCCAGGTATCTCGTCTGTTGAGAACCGTTTCCTTGGATTGTTTCCAGTCCAACACTTCGCCGCGCTGGCGTAAGTCCTCGGCAAGATCAAGAAAATCTGGCAGTTCGGAGGCGATGCATGGGAATGGCGCGGTGTCCGGATCGATCCGCGCCAGCCATGCGGCCCACAAATGAGCCACCGGCCGGAAGGCCCCCCATGCTTGTTTTATCTTACTGTTGGACAGGCCCATGTGCTTTGTCAGTCCCGCCCGCTCCAACACATCGCCACCGCTCACACGGGCGCTGGCAAAATTGAAGTGATCACCATCATCGCTCGCTGCAATCGCCGCGCACAAAATACCGCCAGCCCAAACACCTTGCAGAAACGGCAGTTTTACGTTTTCTGATTGTTGCTCGAAAGACGGGAGCAGCCGCGCCGCCTTCAACAATTCAACGACCTCGCGACCGTCGAATTCCATCTTGCCGCCAGAACTTATCAATTCGGTGGTCCATATGTGCTCTTGAATCACCAGTTCATTTTTTACCCGCGCCGATTCATCACGCGGGAAATACATCACGGACTCTATCAGGCCAAGCGTATACTTGTTCCGCTTTGGCCCAAGATCATCGGCGGTGATCGGGAGTACGGGCATGTCGCTTATCCCCTTCATCAAGCGGCACCGGCCCCCGCCCACATACCGGACAGGGGCGGCATACAAGGCGGCGCGTAAGCGCGTTATACGCCAGTCCGGTCTGCTATATACTCGCGGCAAAATTCCTCGGCTGTTTCGGGCCACGAGTGGAAACCTATTTCCCCTATCATTTCGCTATGATGTTCCACATTATCAAAGCCGTCTAATAGTTCGCGGTAGGCTTGGAGAACTTTAAGGTCGATATCCTTGGTTGACGTTGCCAGTTTGTCGAGAAGCTCTGCGGCCTCAAGATTCCGAGAATCGTCCGGGTACTCATCGGCCTTACTGCGCCGCCATTCCGCTTGCGTCGCGAACGTATCGGCCAGTTCAAGCCTAATGTCAGTTTCTGCCATTGTCTGTCCTTTCCGAAAATGTGTTTCATGAGAATCACCTACACGAAATCGCGCGCTCAAGTGGGACAGTTCTGCATATGTCCCACTTTTCATCGGCCAGAAAGAGGCCTGCGCAATGCCGGCCCCTTCATTTTATTGCGCCTGTTACGCCCATTGAAAGGCGGTGAGATTCAGG
>JADFHH010000474.1 GCA_022567275.1 Pseudomonadota bacterium
GGAGGAAATTCTGCGCCCCTGCGTCGAGGCGGGAACAATCACCAGCGTATTCACCATCACCGGGCGCTGGGACCTCAATCGCGGCTGGATAGACGCGCCGCTGCGCGACTGGTCGGAGCGCAAAATATCGGAAGGCGAAATCGCCAGGGCCCTGGCAAAGCCCGTGAGCGAAATTCCCGGTGCGCAGGCGCGCATCATCCGCGCCAACTCTTTGGGGCTTCGCCATGCGGGCGGCGGATTGAAATTCGCCCTGACTGGATCGAATTACGCGAAGATACTGGAGGCAACCGACGCCTTCGTCATCGCCATGGAGCGCGATATTCCGCGGCTGCGCGGCATCCGTGTCGAGTTCCGCGCGACCCAGCCGCAGCTTTCCGTCAACATAAACCGCCGGCGCGCCACCGATCTGGGCGTGTCCATCGGAAATCTGGCGTCGACCATTCAGGTGTTTGTCGACAAAGACGAGGTGGCGGAGCTCACCGTCGACGATCAGACCGTGCCGATCATCCTGCAGGCGACCAAAGGCGCGATCACCAGCCCATCGGATTTGCGCAAGCTCTATGTGGGGGCTGAGGGCGGCCGGCTGGTGTCGTTGTCGCAACTCATTACCTTCAAGGAAGATGCCGTGGCTGCCGAGTTGGACAGGCACGGGCAGCGCCGCGCCATCGAAATCGATGCCAATCCGGTTGACGGCTTTAGCCTGCGCGAAGCCGTCGATGCGGTCCGGGAGCTGGCGCGCAAGGAGTTGCCTTCGGGCATCGGGTTGTTGTTCCTCAATGAGGCCGCCGAACTCGATGAAACCTCCAGGGGCATCGCCATCACCTATATGGTGGCGCTGCTTGTCGTCTTCCTCGTGCTGGTGGCGCTGTTCGAAAGCATCACATCGGCAGCTATTGTGCTGCTGACGGTGCCGTTCGGTATTTGCGCCGCCATCTTCGCGCTGGCGCTGACGGGAACGTCCATCAACATCTACAGCCAGATCGGCGTGCTGATGCTAATCGGCATCATGGCCAAGAACTCGATCCTGATGGTTGAGTTCGCCGACCAGCTTCGCGACAAGGGCCTGAGCGTCGCCGATGCGGTGCGCGAAGCTTCGCTGGTGCGCGTGCGCCCCATTGTGATGACCATGGTTTCGACCGTGCTCGCCGGATTGCCGCTGATCCTGGGGAGCGGACCGGGGGCTGAATCGCGTGCCGCCATTGGCTGGGTGGTGTTTGGCGGGCTCGGCCTAGCCGCCGTGTTCACACTGTTTTTAACGCCGGCGCTTTATGTGCTGATCGCCGGGTGGGCGAAGCCGCGCGGCCGCGAAACGGCGGCTCTGGAACAAGAACTGGCCGGCGTGGACGCCCTCTCCAGCAAAGCCTAGAATTCTTTCCGTCTACGGCTTCTTCTTGATGGCCAGCAGCACATTCGTCTCGTGTGCGTGCCAGCGATACCCGATCCCGAATTTGACCGGCTTGGCGCACTCCTTCGCGAATAGTTGCTTTAATTCGCGCTGATACCGCTTGGGGAAAATGCTCTTAGAAAGTGCCTTGGAATTCGCTTGTGTCTTGCAGCGATCGCCGCACTTGCCTTTGCCGTTTCGGCGCCCGGCCTAGGCCATGCAGCGCGAATACATCCTTTATGTGAAGCCCGAGCACAATCCGTTCTGGAAGAAAGTGCCGACCGATCAGAAGACCGCCATGCGCAAGCAGCCACGCATGCGCTTGAAGGCGATGCGCAAGGATCACCGCAAAGAGCTCCTTCACCCTGGGGATGCCAACCGGCGCGACGATGCCGAACTCGGTGGCGCGCCGGCGTTTGTTGTCAGCACTGCGTGGGTCACGCTTCTCTACGTGGTCGGCCTTGCGATTGCGTTGGCCGCCACAAGCATTGGTCGGATCGGACTGGAGAGCCTCACTTTGGAAGGGGCGGCGATGTCCGCTTTGGGTCCAGGCTGTGTAAAAACACAAAAGTTGACCTGCCACATAGAACGAGATTCTCAGTTTCATAGAAAACTGATTTGCTTGTGTTCAAAAACTTCCTCGGGGTCTCGCGGAGGAGAATGCAATCCT
>JADFHH010000060.1 GCA_022567275.1 Pseudomonadota bacterium
CGGGAATGATCGAACCGGCCCGCCGCCTCATCAATTCCGAGCATCCCCTTCAGGCGCGTCATTTCGAGCCTTTGGCCGGTATGAGTCCTTTTGTCCCGGCAGGGCATGTAGATTTATTCGCGTTTGGGTTTGCCCGGTTTTTTTGCGGTGATTATATTTCCGCAACGCACATACTGGTTCCGCCACTTGAAAACTCGTTGCGCTACGTTCTCAAGCAGGCATCGATCGATCCGTCCTTAATTCACAACGACATGACAGAGTACAATATTGGACTGTCGGTCCTGCTCGAAAAGGACCGCAAGACACTTGAAAATATTTTCGGCCCCGAGATCGTATTTGAGATCGAAATGCTGTTCGATTTTCGTGGCGGGCCGCATATCCGGCATGACTTCGCACACGGGCTTGCGTCGGCCGGAACCTGTTACGGGCCGGATGCGATCTATGCCTGCTGGTTTATATTCCGGCTCTGCTGCCTGCCGCTTTTCCCGCATTGGCAGGAAGTTACAGACCGATATACGGATATGTAATTCTGAATGGCGGGCTGGGGGGGTAAGGCGTATAATAAATATTTGAAGGGAACGGATTACGGTCGGATTACCATGACAATTTACTAATTCCCCACGCCCCCTCAACCCAGCGCATAGACGTCCATCGCCAGCACGCCATAGGCCGCGCTTTGGTGCAGGCGTTCGCCCTGTAGCGGATCGGACGCGGCGCCACAGGCCACGAACAGCGGCAGCAGATGTTCTTGCGTAGGGTGGTTGCGCACAGCGAACGGCGCCAGCTCGCGGTAATCGACCAGATCGTCCAGCCGTCCATCGGCGATGGCGTTAGCCACCCATTCAGCGAATTCATCGACCCAATCGGGCGTCTCCGCGTCGCGGCCGAAGCCGCCTTGAAAGAAGGCTTGCAGATTATGCGTGATGGCGCCGGTGGCGAGGATCAGCGTGCCCTGGTCGCGAAGCGGGCGCAGCGCCTTGCCTATACGCACATGATGTTTTGGGCCAAGTTCTGGCTGGATCGCGAGCTGCGTGACGGGGATGCCGGCCTCCGGAAAAATCAATTTTAGCGGAATCCAGGCGCCGTGATCGAGACCCCGGGATTTTTCGCGCATCACCTCGAATCCGGCGCTCTCAAGCAGTCCCGCCGTCCGCTCGGCAAGTTTTGGCGCACCCGGCGCCGGGTAGCGCAACTCGAACAACTCTTTTGGAAAACCGCCAAAATCGTGGATCGTTTGCGGACGCCTGGCCAGCGAAACGGCGGGGATGGCGCTTTCCCAATGGGCCGAAACAACCAGGATGTCGCGCGGCCGCGAAACGATTTTTTGCGCCAGACTCTTGAGAAAGTGCTGCGCCGCACTGCCGTCGATCGCCAGCATCGGCGAGCCGTGGGAAACGAACAGGCAGGGCAGGCGCGATGTCATGCGGTGCTCACTTGCCGGTCTTTACAGCCATTAACGGCCCCCCTTCGTCATTACCGGGCTTGTCTTGATGATCCATGCTGTTTTTCAACAGGCTCCTGCGTATGTGGCTCTGCCCACTGGACCCCCGGATCAAGTCCGGGGGAGACGATGTGGGCGGGGGTCCAGCGCCCTACCGCAAAAGCTGTTTCAGAAGATCTTTCGCGCGCAGCTTTTCGCCTCCGGCCCCGGGTTGCGCGCCCGGCGTACCATCCCCCGCGCCCTGCGTGCCGCCGCCGAGCAGGCCTTGCAGCAGTCTGTTCAAATCCTCTTTGTTCTTCAGCTTTTTAAGCACCTTTTCGATCTTTTTGACATTCTCTTGCATCAGTTCCGGGTCGCTCAGCAGGCGCTTGAGATCGGGCACGATTTTTACATTGTCCCAGGGGCCCTTGATGCGCAGCGGCACCGCGATCCCCTTGCGCTCATCGCTGGCGCCCTGTCCCTCAAGACTGGCGACCAGCCGCGGCAGCACCGCATAATCGATATATTCACGGCCCAGATCGATGGTGCCCTCGCCGGTCATGCGAATGAGCGGGCCGACGAGATTGAGATCTTTGTTGGTGGCGACGCCGCCCTGCACCTTGAATGTGCCCGACATCCGGCTGAAATCGGTTTTTTCTCGTTGCGTGCGTTTCCAGCCGCGCAGAGAGCCCTGTTTCAGCCCGCGCACCATGGCGGGAATGTTGATGCCCTCGATCGCACCGTCGGTGAACTCCAGCCGCGCCTCGCCCTGCATGGAGCGCATCATCTCGCTTTGCGAACGGCCCGTGCCGGACAGGGAGATGGCCATGTTGGCGCGGCCCGAAATCCATTTGAAATCCACCGCGTCACCGAGCAGCGGCAGGGCGGAGATGCCTTGCAGATTGAACAGCACGGCGATGCCCGGCACGCTGCGCGCGGCATTTACGGTGATCCGCCCCGTCCCGGTGCCCGAATAGAGCGCCAGCCGCTTCAGATTTGCGCTCAGCAATCCGCGCTTGAGGCTGATGTTTATGCTGCTCTTGCCGGCCTTGATCTTGTTGTAATAAACCGCGCGCGCGGTGATGTTCATATCCGCATCGACCGCGCGCAGGCCGGTGAGATCGAACGCCCGCTGGCTCCAGGCGCGCACCTGCGGTTGCAGGTTTTGCTTGCCCTCATCCGCCTTGTTGAGCTTGTCGAGAAAATCGGTGAGAGACTGATCTGCACCTGGCTTGGGGGCGGCCAGCACGGGTCTGGATGCCGTAGCGCCAGGGGAGGGGCCGCGCAAATAGGGGTTGAGATCGAGCTTGTCGAGCGCCAGGGAGGCCTTGATATAGAGCCGCGCCCCCTTGAAGCGCATGCTCGCCTGCCCCTCGCCCTTCATGCCGTCGAGGCTGATCCGGGCCTTGGTGAAAGTGAAGGTGCCATTTTTGAAGCCGACTTGTCCGGAGATCGCGGCCGCTTCCAGACCGCCGCCGGGCGGCAGCGGATTGCCCAGCCAGCTCGCCAGTCCGCGCAGCGACGATGTTTCGCCGGACAAGGCGCCGGTTACGCTCAGAGCGCCGGCCAGTTTGATCTGGCCATCGAAATCGGCCTTGCCGCGCGGTGTGGAAAGCGTCACACGCGCCTTGGAAGACGCCTTGCGCAACAGCGCCGTGAGCGCGTCGAGCCGGCCATTGAAGAAGACCTTCTCGCCGCGCCATACGAAATTTCCCTCTCCGTCCAGCGGGTCCGGCAGGCGCGCCTGAGTGAGTGAAACATTCACCGCATCGAAGCGCTGCTTCGCGCCCGTCTTTTCATCGCGATAATTCACCACGCCATCGGCGATTGTTACCGTCCCCAGAGAGATGGAGCGGACCATGCCGCCGCCAAGACCGCCGGCCTGGGCCTGCATCATCGCGCGAGGGGGTGTCGCGCGCGCGGCCGATCTCTTCTGGAATTCCCAATTCTTGCGGCCCTGGCCATCGGCGATGAGATTGAACACCGGGCGCAGCAGCACGAAGCTTTTAATCTCGACCTCACGGCTGAACAGCGGCAGCAGCTTGAGATTGAGTTTCAGCGATCCCATGCGCAGCACCTCGCCGCGCTTCATGCCGGGCGGGTTGGAGATGCTCACATCTTCCAGCTCCACGCCGACATTGGGGAACAGGGAAAAAGATGTTTTTCCCCGGACGATCAGATCGCGCCCGGTCTGTTGCTTCACGAGAGCGGCGAGGCGATCGCGCACCACATCTTCGGGCACCAGAAACGCGATTGCTGCGAACGCCAGCAGCGCCATCATGGCCAGCGTGAAAACCGCTCTGAAGAGAAATCGCATGGCCGAGGCTCCGCCGACCGAACCCCGCCGTGAGGGCGAATCATGAGTTTGCGGGTCAAGCCTAGGCGCATTGTCCGCGCCCGCATAGGCCGCCGGGCCGGGAGCTGGATAGGGCTCGGGTAACTCGAGCGCCCGATGCACGGAAGATGCGATGAATTCCGGGATGCGCGAATGCAGCCCGATTGCCCCGGTGTAAACCGCTTCCGCGCCGCTTTTTTCAATCGCCGCGGGGACATCGCTGCCGCCATGCAGCCCATCGCTTGAAAAGAAGCCCGCGACGACGCTCGCGCTGCTGTCGTGGCGCAGCGCGTCAGCCAGGAAAGTCGCTTGTTCCAGAAACGCGGTGTCGATGCGCGCGAAGGGTGAATGGCGCGCCAGCATGCTTACGGCGTGCTTTGTGCAGTCGGCATTGGCGGGGCCGTATTTCGAACCGTGCCCGACGACGAGCAGACGGGTTTCGCCTGGTTCCAGCCCCGCTGTTCTGGCCGTGTCGAGCGCGCTTTCGAGCAGCAGGTGAGGCACGCGCGCGTCAAGACCGAGCGGTTGCAGGATGGAGATGAGAGTCTTTACTTTCGCCGCCGCTATTTTTTCCGGCAGGATTTTGCCGGCGAAATACCCGTCGCTCATAAACAGCGGATAAACCAGTATCCACTCCGCGCCGCTTTGTTCGGCCTGGCGCAGCGCATCGCCGAGCGCCGGCGTTCCATTCAGCACACCGCCGGTGACAAAGGCAAAACGGTTCATCGCTCTAAGCGCGGCGGCATGCGCTTCGAGGGCGTCATTGCGCGCCGGACCGCCCCGGTCGCCATGCGCCGCCAGCACCAGTGCGATTGATTCAGTAGACTTCACTTCCAATATGCCGGCCTTTCGCTTGCGTGATTAGGCCAATGCCTGCGCCACCAGAGCCTGGCTTCGTGCATCCATCGGCAGCTTCATCGCCGCCTGGCGTCCCGTTTCCGACATTTTCACCCAGGTCTTGCGCAAGATGCCGATCAGCTTTTCATCGTCATGCTTGGCCGCGAATGCGCTGAAATAATGTTCCAGAAACACCAGACAGGCCACATCCTCCAATGCTTGCGCGTCCGCGTCACGCTTTATCCCCTGTTTGCGGATCAGCGCCTGGACACAGGCTATCTGATTCGCGCCATAGCCCGCGCGCGAAAGGATGTCTCCGGCGCGCTCCGCATGCTCGGCCTTGGCGGCGTTGCGCCACGCCAGATAGCCCTTCCGGTCTGGCGAAAAACGCGTCCGCGGCATCATCCAGCGCTGGAGATGCTGGGCGCGCACGGCGAGACGCAATTCCTCACCTGCTTGCGGATAGACCCGCGCCAGGGCGGCGCTCATGCGCATCGCGTAGACAAGCTCCGCGGGCCGCGCGCCGTCTGCCGTCTCAACCCGGTTCGGGTCTTGCGCGTTGGCTTCGTCAATCAGGCCAACCGCCGCGTCAAAGCGTGATGTCATGTGCCGGACCAGGCCTCCCGCAGGTTGAATAGACAGATATTTGATAAGCCGGAATAATACATCTATCAATGGAATGAATTTGTCTCGACCCTGGAAAAAATGCGCTATGCGCATCGAATGGAAATCCAATGAGCCGTATGAAAAAATTTCGCCTGTTTGGCAGAACCAGACAACTGGAGGGCCAGATCGACGATTTTCTCGACAAATTGTCGGAATCCACCGTCATGTTCCGGCTCGGCGTGCGCACCTACCTCAATGAGGGCGCCAATGGCGAGTTCGAGCAGAAACTTATGGCGGTGAATGCACTGGAAAGCGATGCCGACACATTGCGGCGCAATATCGAAAAAGAGCTTTATACCCACACGCTCATTCCCGATGCCCGCGGCGATGTGCTGGGACTGATCGAAACCCTGGATCATGTCATGAATCTGTTTGAGGGCGTGCTTTGGGCAATCTCCATCGAGAAGCCGGATATCCCCGAAGAGTTCACGCCCGGCTTCAAGAAACTCACCGACATGGTCGTACAGGCCGCCGACGCTCTGGTGCTCGCGGCGCGGGCTTTCTTCCGCACCCCGCATGCGGTCGCCGGCCATAATCACAAAGTGATCATCTATGAAAAGGAAGCCGACAAAATCTCCACCCGGCTCAAGCGAGACATCTTCGGCTCGGACCTGGACCTTGCACACAAGATGCATCTACGCAATTTCGTCGAGCAGATCGACAATGTAGCGGACTGGGCGGAGGACGTGGCCGACCGTCTCGCCATCTACGCCATCAAACGCACAGTCTAGGGCCTCCATGGAGCTGAGCATCCTCATCTTCTTGTCCAGCGGGCTGTTCCTGGGCTGGGCGCTGGGCGCCAATGACGCGGCGAACGTGTTCGGCACGGCGGTTGGCACGCGCATGGTGAGCTGGATCATGGCGGCGGTTATCTGCTCCATCTTCGTCGTGCTGGGCGCGGTGATCAGCGGCGCGGGAACCTCGCATACTCTTGGCAAGCTCGGGGCCATCACTGCCCTGCCGGGCGCTTTCATGACGGCGCTGGCGGCGGCGATTTCCGTCTATGTCATGACCAAGGCGGGTCTGGCGGTTTCTACAAGTCAGGCGATCGTTGGCGGAATTATCGGATGGAACCTGTTTTCGGGACAGCCGACCGACACTAAAATCCTGCTAACTATTGCCAGTACATGGCTAATTTGTCCTGTTCTTGCAGCGGTGATCGCGGTCATCCTGTACAAGGCGCTGCGCGTCACCCTGCGTCACGCACAGCTGCATCTGGTGCGAACGGACGCCTATTTGCGCCTTGGCCTCCTGCTCGCGGGCGCATTCGGGGCCTATGCGCTTGGCGCCAACAACATCGCCAATGTGGTTGGGGTGTTCATTCCCGCCTCGCCGTTTCCGGAGCTGCGGCTTGGCGGCCTGACCTTTTCCTCCACGCAGCAACTGTTTCTGTTCGGCGGGCTGGCAATTGCCGCTGGCGTACTGACCTACTCAAAGCGTGTGATGATGACGGTCGGGGGGGGACTCGGGCGGATTTCGCCGACAGCCGCCTTTGTCGCGGTTGTGTCCCACTCCATTGTGCTGTTCGCCTTCGCGTCGCGAGGCCTGGAGGCGTGGTTGCTGGAAATGGGCCTGCCGACAATTCCGCTGGTGCCGGTCTCAAGCTCGCAGGCCGTCGTCGGCGCGGTCGTGGGCATTGCCATACTCCAGGGCGCGGCGGGCATTCGCTGGCGAGTGCTTGGCACGATCGTACTGGGCTGGATGGCGACGCCGGTCCTGGCGGGCGTGATTTGTTTCCTGGGGCTGTATTTCCTGCAAAACGTATTTACGCAGAAAGTATTCTGAAACGGTCCCTAACCGCGCAACTCGCCGCCTGTGGCCCTGGTCACCGCAGCGACAATCTTGGCAGATGCGTCCTCGATCTCGGCATCGGTGAGCGTCTTTTCGCGCGGGGTGAGGGTCACCTCGATGGCGAGCGATTTTTTGCCCGCCGGTACGCCCGCGCCGGTGAACAGATCGAACAGGGTCACATCGGAGATGAGCGCCTTGTCCGCTCCCCTCGCGGCGTGCAAGACATCGCCCGCATTTATCGTTTCATCGACGAAAAAGGCAAAATCGCGCCGCACAATCTGCAAATCGCTCACATCGAGCGCCGGCCTGGGGCGCGTGGCGCGCCTGGGTTCGGGCAGGGCATCGAGGAAAATCTCAAATCCGCAAACTGGACCGGAAACCCCCAGACTTTCCAGAACGCGCGGATGAAGCTCGCCGAAATGGGCCAGCACCGTTTTTGGCCCCAGTTGCAGCGCGCCGGACTTTCCCGGGTGGTACCATTCTGGCGCGGCGCGCATGGTCTGAACCTTGTCGCCATATCCCAGCGCATAAAGCACGCCGAGCGCATCCGCCTTGGCGTCGTACAGATCGGCGCGCAGCGCCGCGCCCGACCAGTGGCGGCCCGAGCCGGATAGCTTCGCACTGCCGGAGCGGATACCGGAGGCGGCGATATGCTGGTCTTGCGGAGCGGCCCCGCGATAGGCCTGGCCGACCTCGAACAGCGCCACATCGGCGAATCCCCGGTCATGGTTGCGCCGCGCTGCGTCCAGCAGTCCTGGTATCAGGCTTGGGCGCATGGAAGACAATTCCGCCGAAATCGGGTTGGCGAGTTCCAGCTCATCCTGCCCGCCGCCAAAGCAACGCGCCGCGTCGCGGCCGATAAAGGACCAGGTAATGGCTTCCACCAGCCCCCTTCCGGCAAGCGTGCGCCGGGCGAGCCGCACCCGTTTTTGAGCTGTGGTCAGCACCGGACGGGCAATACCCCCGCGCCGCGGCATGGGGCCCGAATCGACACGGTCAACGCCGACGATGCG
>JADFHH010000475.1 GCA_022567275.1 Pseudomonadota bacterium
CATTCCGTCGGCCGGTGAAAAGCTGATGGCGTTTCTCGCGCTTGGCCGCCATGGCGATATGGAGGGGATGGAGACGACGGCTGAGCGCCGCCGCGACCCGGCCAGTTTGTGGGCAGGGGCGCGCTCGGTGATTGTGCTGGGCCTCAATTACGCGCCGGAGCATGATCCGATGGAAGCCCTCACGCGGCGCTCGAACGGCGTCATTTCGGTCTATGCCCAGGGCAAGGACTATCACACCGTAATCAAGAAAAAACTCAAGCAGGTGGCCGGCTGGCTGCACCGTGAACAGGCTTGCGAGGTCAAGGTGTTCGTCGATACCGCGCCGGTGATGGAGAAGCCGCTGGCGCAAAGTTCGGGTGCGGGATGGCAGGGCAAACACACCAATCTGGTGTCTCGCGATTTTGGGTCATGGCTGTTTCTCGGCTCGATCTTCACGACGATAACTATTCCCCCCGATGAGCCTGAGCGCGATCATTGCGGCGCGTGCCGCGCCTGCCTCGACATTTGCCCGACCAATGCCTTCCCGGCACCCTATCAACTCGACGCGCGGCGCTGCATTTCCTATCTCACCATCGAACATCGCGGGCACATCGCAAATGAATTTCGCGAAGCGATAGGCAACCGTATATTCGGCTGCGACGATTGCCTTGCGGTGTGCCCATGGAACAAGTTCGCGCAAAAATCGCGGGAGGCGCGGCTCGCGGCGCGGGCGGAAACTGGCAACCCGCCGCTGGCGGACATGCTGCTGCTGGACGATGCTGCCTTCCGCGCGCGCTTCGCCGGGACGCCGGTCAAGCGCACCGGGCGCGACCGCTTCATCCGCAATGTGCTGATTGCCGCCGGCAATTCCGGTGACGCAGGTTTGCTGGGCCGTGTGGAACCCTTGCTGCGCGACACCAGCGCGCTGGTGCGGGCCATGGCCGTGTGGGCATGTGCGCGGCTGATGGACGAGGTGCGCTTTAGCGCACTTCGCGCGGACTGTGAACAAAATGAGCGCGACGCACAGGTGCGCGCCGAATGGTGCCGGATGGACCCATGAGTCAGCTCCTGTGTTTCGGTCTTGGATTTTCCGCACACGCCCTGGCAACGCGGATGCGGGACAAGGGCGCGCGTGTGCTCGGCACCACACGCAGCACAAGCCAAGCGGAAGTTTTGCGCGCGCAAGGTTTCGAAATGTGCATCTTTGACGGCGAGCAGCCCGCCAAGGGCGTGCAACAGGCGCTCGAACGGGCCACCCATATGCTGGTCTCCATTGCGCCGGGAAACGCCGGCGACCGCGTGCTTGCACAGCACGGCGACGATATAGCGCGGGCCAACCGGCTGGAATGGATTGGCTATCTCTCGACCGTCGGCGTCTATGGCGATCATGGCGGGGCCTGGGTCGATGAGGACACGGTGCTGAGGCCAAAAAGCCAACGCTCTGTCGCGCGCGCGGGCGCCGAACGGCAATGGCTCGACTTTGGCGATGAAACCGGCAAACCGGTGCATCTGTTCCGGCTGGCGGGCATTTACGGGCCGGGCCGGGGGCCGCTCGAGAAGCTGCGCCAGGGCCAGGCCAAACGCATCGTCAAGCCGGACCAGGTGTTCAACCGCATCCATGTAGACGACATTTCACGCGTTCTGGAGGCGTCAATCGCGCGCCCGCGTGGCGGTGCGATCTATAACGTCGCCGATGACGAACCTGCCCCGCCGCAGGATGTGGTGGCCTATGCGGCGGATCTCCTGGGGGTCGAAGCGCCGCGCGAAGTGGCGTTCGAGGATGCGGGACTGAGCCCCATGGGCCGCAGCTTTTATAGCGAGAACAAGCGCGTGTCGAATAAGCGCATCAAGGAGGAGCTCGGCGTGGAACTGGCCTACCCGACTTACCGGGAAGGGATGAAGGCGCTGGCGGCACACCTCCCCTCCCCTTGACGGCTACGGGATGCACACATTTGATTCGGGTTGGATTTTCTTTGTTGTCAAGCTGTGATTCAATGGCCCATGGCAATGATTTTCTCTTTCTCCTTTCGCGGCTTTGGCGCCAGGAACATTCAGATGGAC
>JADFHH010000061.1 GCA_022567275.1 Pseudomonadota bacterium
CGGCGGCGAGATCGAGAATGATGATCACGGCTTCAGCTTCGGGCACGTCGAAATCAATATCATTCAACCCAAGAAATGTGACAATCGCCAAAAATGCCGTGCGTTTGTTGCCATCGACGAATGCGTGGTTGTTGGCAATGCCGAACGCATAGGCCGCAGCCAGCGCCGCCATATCGCCCTGGTCATAATGAAAGCGGTTTTTTTGCGCACGGCCCAGTACGCCTGGATCGCGTAGCCCGTCTGATCCGCCATAAAGGCGAAGCTGTTCGTCATGGATGGCTATGGCAAGATCGTCTAATAGCCAAACGGGTTCTCTCACTTCGCCAGCTCACGCAAAGCAGTCTTGTATTTTCGCATTGCCTTGCGCGCGATCTCCATACCGCGTTCGAATTCGGGATCGCGCGGAGATATTTTAATTCCGCCGTCGGCTGTCTCGGTAACGAAGACGGAGTCTCCTTGCGCAAATCCAATTCGGGCCAGCAACTCCTTCGGTAAAATAATGCCGGTTGAATTGCCGATTTTTTTGATTTCGAGTTTCATGGCAGCGCTCCGGTTCATGTTATACAGAATGTATAACGCATCCCGTGCGGCCCGTCACGGGTCCATTGCTTCCAGCTCGTCGATCAAATCCTCGATGACCTTCAGCCCCATGGCCCAGAAACCCGGGTCGCCGGCGTCCAGCCCGAAGGGGGCGAGCAGCTCCTTGTGGTGCCTGGTGCCGCCGGCGCGCAGCATATCGAGATATTTTTCCGCAAATCCCTCTTGCGCGTTTTCGTAGACCGCATAGAGCGAATTCACCAGACACTCGCCGAAGGCATAGGCGTAGACATAGAAGGGCGAGTGGATGAAATGCGGGATATAACACCAGAAAACTTCATACCCCGCGCGCAAATCGATGGCCGGCCCGAGGCTCCTGGCCTGCACATCCATCCACAGCTCGCCAAGCCGCTCGGAGGTCAGTTCGCCGTCCTTGCGCGCGCTATGGACCTCGCGCTCGAATGTATAAAAAGCGATCTGGCGGACCACCGTATTGAGCATGTCCTCGACCTTCGCGGCGATCAGCGCCTTGCGCCCGGAAGGGCTGTCGGCCTGGCCAAGCAGCGTCTTGAAGGTCAGCATTTCGCCGAACACGCTTGCGGTTTCCGCCAGGGTCAGGGGCGTGGGCGCCATCAGCGGCCCTTGCGGAGCGGCCAGAACCTGGTGCACTCCGTGGCCCAGCTCATGGGCGAGCGTCATCACATCGCGCGGCTTGCCCTGATAGTTCATCAGGATATAGGGGTGCGCGCTCGGCACCGTGGGGTGGGAAAAAGCGCCGGGAGATTTGCCTTCGCGCACGCCCGCGTCAATCCAGTTTTTAGCAAAGAAGTCGTTGGCGATCGCCGCCATTTCCGGGGCGAATGCACCATAGGCGTCGAGCACCATATTTTTCGCCTGCGCCCAGCCGATCACTTGGCGCGGTTGTTCTGGCAGCGGCGCGTTGCGGTCCCAATGGGCCAGCTTGTCCTGCCCCATCCAGCGGGCTTTCAACGCATAGTAGCGATGCGACATGCGCGGATATGCGTCCTCTACCGCGCCCACCAGCGCGTCGACGACCGGGCGTTCTACCCGGTTCGCCAGATGGCGTGAATCGGCGACATCCTCGAAGCCGCGCCAGCGGTCGGAGATTTCCTTGTCCTTTGCCAGCGTGTTGGTGATGAGGGTAAACAGCCGCACATTTTTTGTGAACACGCCCGACAGCGCTTGCGCCGCCTCCTTGCGCCGGGCGCCGTCGCGGTCAAGCAGGCGGTTGAGCGCCGGCTCAAGGCTCAACTCCTCGCCGCCGATCTCGAAGCGCAGCGCCGTCATGGTTTCGTTGAACAGCCGGTTCCACGCGCCGCGCCCGGAGATGGCCTTCTCGTGGAACAGTTTTTCAATTTCATCGCCAAGCTGGTAGGGCTTTTCCTTGCGTAAATCCGCGATCCAGGGCGCATAATGTGCCAGCGCCTCGTGTTTCAGCGCGGCATCCAGCACGTCGTCCTCAAGCCGGTTGAACTCCAGCGGGTAGAACAGCAGCCTGGTGGTGATGGCGTTGAGTTTTTCCTGAATATCACCATAAAACTTCGCGACTTCGGGATCGGATGTGTCGGCCGCATAGAGCAGGCCCGCATAGGATCCGACCCGGCCAAGCCGGTCGCTCAAGGCTTCATAGGCGCGCACGCTTTCCGCCAGCATCCCGCCACCCTTTTGCGCCAAATCGCCCAGCGCGCCCTGATAGCGGTTCTGAAAGGCGCCCGCCTCTTCATCCAGCCGGGTCAGGTCGGCTTTGAGTTCCTTGCACTCGCGTCCCGAATAGAGATCGGACAAATCCCATTCCGGCAATTCGCCCAGTGCGCTGTCTTGTTCAGGGGAAGTCGTCATTGCTTGTTTCAACACTCCAGAAAAAGGCCCCTTGCGGGTTGATTCGTTATTCATTGCCAATGTGCGTTGCGCGCCGCACAGCTTCAAGACGGGAAAATACAAAATAAATAAATTGAGGATTTCTGCGCCCTTGCAAAGTACCAAGACCCAAAATCGAACAGGGGGTAAAGAGGTTCTTTACCATCTTCATTTAGTTTGTGCATCGTAAACCGGCTAAAAATTACCAGGGTAATGGGCCAGTTTGAGTGAGTGGCGTAACAGTCAAGAATAGTGAGTTCGCGTAATGGTCAAGCGTATCCTGATCGTCGATGACGATCCCGTCCAGCGGCGTATCCTCGAAGAAACCGTCAAAACATTCGGACATCAGACCCTGACTGCGGAGAGCGGTGAGCAGGCGCTTGAGCTTCTGCGCGGGCAAGAAACCGCGAAGGTTGACCTGATATTGCTGGATCTGGTGATGCCGGGCCTCGATGGTATGGGCGTTCTGGACCGGCTGCGTCCCGACCCCGCCTCGCCGCCGGTCATCGTGCAGACGGCCAATGGCAGCATCGATTCCGCAATCGGCGCGATGCGCGCCGGCGCCACCGATTTCGTGGTCAAGCCGGTCAGCCCGGAGCGGCTCGAAGTGTCGATCAAGAACGCGCTGCGGATCAACTCGCTGGAAGGCGAGATCACCCGGATCAACCGCAAGGTGACCGGCAAACTCACATTCGGCGATCTGATCGCCAAGGCTGAGGCCATGCACCGTGTCATCGATCTGGGCCGGCGCGCGAGCCGGTCGAAAATACCCGTCCTCATCGAAGGCGAAAGCGGCGTCGGCAAGGAGCTGATCGCGCTTGCCATCCAGGGCGAGAGCGACCGCGCCGGCATGCCATTCGTCACCGTGAATTGCGGCGCCATACCGGAGAATCTCGTCGAAAGCATCCTGTTCGGTCACGAGAAGGGATCATTCACCGGCGCCAGCGCCAAACGCGAGGGCAAATTCGCCGAGGCCGATGGCGGCACCCTGTTCCTCGACGAGATCGGCGAGCTGCCGCTCGACGCCCAGGTGAAACTGTTGCGCGCGCTTCAGGACGGGGAAATCGATCCCGTAGGCGCCAAACGCCCCTTCAAGGTGGATTTTCGTCTCATCTCGGCGACAAATCAGGACATGATCACGCTCGTCAAAGACGGCAAATTCCGCGAAGACCTCTATTACCGCATCAATGTGTTCCCGGTCTGGGTGCCGCCGCTGCGCGATCGTATGGAGGACGTGCCGGAGCTGATCGAACATTTCGTCGCGAGATTTGCCTCCGAGGAAGGCAAGAAGATCGACGGCGTTACGCCCGAAGCGCTGGACATGATGCAACGCTACCCCTGGCCTGGAAATGTGCGCCAGATGGAAAATGCGATATTCCGCGCCGTCGTGCTGGCCGACCAGTCCATACTTACGGTCAACGAGTTTCCGCAAATCGCGGCGCATGTGGAAGGTTTCGAGGCGATGACCCCGCCAGCACCCGCGCCGAAGGACGACACACCCAGGATCGACGGTCCCGCCATGATCGGCGGTGAGGCTGCAATTCCGCAAACCATCGCCCTGCCTGGCGAGAACGGGCGCAATGAACTTGGCATCCCGGCGCTGGACCAGACCGGCGACGTGCGCGCGCTCGAAGAGGTCGAAGCCGACATGATTCGCCTTGCGATCGGGCGTTATCGTGGCCATATGACAGAAATCGCGAAACAACTGGGCATCGGCCGCTCGACGCTGTATCGCAAAATGCGGGATTTTGGCCTCGAAGCCCATCCAAGTTGAAGAATTACCGGCAAAGAGTTGCTATAATGTCACACCAATTTATAAAAACGACACAGATCACGCGAAATAACGCAATTGTTGCTGGTCAAATCAGGGCGCACGTATTAACTTTTAAGAGAGGATCAGCGGGACTGTCGTCACAGCCTTACTGATCGGAAGGGATTACTAATGAGGCTGCAAATGAGTCTTGCCTACGGCTTGGTCATTGGTTTTGCGCTGGCGGGCCCTGCGCATGCGGTAGAACCGGATGCGCCGGAACAGCTGATCACGCGAAGCAGTGCGGTTCATATTCTTGTACAGGACCGGCTGGCCGAACCATTCCGGAATGAAACGGCTTACGAGAAGGCCGAGCATGGCGCTCTGGTTGAGTATTACGCCGAGGGCGGCACGACGCTGTGGGTCGATGAAAATGGTGTCAAGCCGAAGGCGCTTCTGGTTATAAAAGAGCTCGGACGCGCGGCTGATTATGGCCTGAATCCAGGCGATTATGATTTACCTGAAGAGATTGTCCTCACCTCTATTGACAGCACTCCGGCGGCGCGCCTGGCCGACTTCGAAGTGAAGCTGAGTCGCGCGGCCCTGGCCTATGTCCGTCATGCACGCGGCGGACGTATGGCGCCGGGGACCATCTCCGCTAATCTCGATCCCACGCTTGATCTTCCCGAACCCGCGAAAGTCATGGAACAGTTGGCGGCGCTGGACGACCCGGCCGCCTATTTGCGGGATTTCCACCCCAGGCATTCGCAATTCGAGGCTTTACGGCAAGTGCTGTTGCGCATGCGCGGCGGCGGCATTGGGGAAAAGCGTATCGTGATTGCCGAGGGGCCCTCGCTCAAGCCCGGGATTAGCCACGAGCAAGTCGCCCTGCTGCGCAAGCGGCTGAGTGTACCGGCCGCCACGCAGGACGGCGCCCCGCTTTCCCCTGAAATGTATGATTTTGAATTGGTAGAGGCGGTCAAGGCATTCCAGAAATCACGCGGTCTGGCGACCGATGGCATCGTTGGTCCAGGCACCCGCCGCGCGCTGAATGGCGGAACGTACCAAAATATCGTCAGAAGACGATCCTGGCGAATATGGAGCGCTGGCGCTGGATTCCGGACAATAAAGGCAAGCTCAACATCCAGGTCAACGTGCCTGAATTCCGCTTCCGGGTGTTGAAAGGCGAAAAGACCATCCATAGCGAGCGGGTGGTGGTTGGCAAGGTCACGAAACAGACGCCGATCTTTTCCGACCAGATGGAATATCTGGTGTTCAACCCTTACTGGAACGTCCCTAACTCCATCAAGAAAGAGGAAATCCTGCCAGGTCTTGTGAATAGCTTTCGCGGCGGCGGCGGCTGGTTCAACGCAACGACCCGCCCGAGAATTCTCCAGACGCATAATCTGTTCGTGCAATATCGCGGCCGGGATATCGATGCCTTCTCCATCGACTGGAGGAGGGCCGACGTCAGGGCGTTCCGCTTCTATCAGCCGCCGGGCGGCAAGAATGTGCTGGGCTTCGTCAAGTTCATATTCCCCAACAAGCACATTGTTTACATGCACGACACGCCGACCAAGAGTTTGTTCAACAAGACCGTGCGGGCCTACAGTCATGGCTGCATACGGGTGCGCAACCCGCGCAAGCTGGCCGAGATCTTATTGGGACGTGACCGTAACTGGTCGCCCGGCCGTATCGACGCGGCCATTCGGAGCGGCAAGAACCAGCGAGTGAATTTGAACACGCCGGTTCAGGTGAACATCACCTATTTCACCGCCCGCGTCGAAAATAATGGAAAGATTTCCTATTTCAGCGATATTTATGGCCATGACGCGCGCATGGCGAGAGCCCTGAAGATGTAGGTTTTTCAGCCGATTAACGCGCAACGGGCGGCTTGCGTCACGCCCGTTGCGCGTGTATTCGCGCGCGCGCCCTTTTTTCGCACATTTGTAAATATACCGTTGCTTAACGGTTTGACCGGAATCATGGCGTTGCGGGGACCGCCGCGCCGCTCGTGCGGCGAAGATGCAAGCTGGGGGAATTTTGCGACAAGCTTCTCTACACGCGATGCGGGCGTTGGCGCCGGTGGTCATGGGTGTGGCCGTTGCCGGTGTTTCCTGGTGCGCGCAGGCCGCGCAGACCAGCCGGACCCTGACTTTCTACAACATCCACACCAAGGAAACCGTGACCAGCACTTACAAGCGCGATGGCAAGTTCGTGCCCGAAGCCATGGCGCGGATCAACCGCATCATGCGCGACTGGCGCAGAGATAAGCCAACCGGCATGGACCCGGAGCTGATCGATACAATCTGGCGAATCTACCAGGAGGTCGGCTCGCAAGAGCCCATCCATCTCATCTCCGCCTACCGCTCGAAGAAGACCAATGAGGCGCTCAGACGGCGCGGCGGCGGGCAGGCGCGAAACAGCCAGCATATATTGGGCAAGGCGGCCGATATTCATTTCCCCGATATTCCCGTCAAGAAGTTGAGAAATACCGCGCTGGTGCGCCAAGCCGGCGGTGTCGGCTATTATCCGAAATCCGGGCTGCCATTCGTGCATGTGGATACCGGGCGCGTGCGCCATTGGCCGCGGCTGCCGCGCCAGGAACTGGCGACACTGTTTCCGCAGGGCAAGTCCAAACATGTGCCAAGCGACGGCCGCCCGATCACGGCGCGCGATTCACGCATCGCGCTTGCCAGGCTGGACCGGAAGATCGACGACTTCATCGCCGCCAGGAGCAAGATCAGGATTCCCGGGACTATGATGCTGGCGGGCTTTACGCCGCCGTCGCTGAAGCGGCCCAAAGTCCCGCTGGAGATAATGGCCTCTATGGAGACAACGGCCTCGATTGCGCCCGCAACGCCGCCCGCCCCGGCGCTCGGCAAACCCGCTCCGCGCGGATACGCGATCGCCGTTCGTAAACCCGGTAATGCGGAACATCGCGAAGAGTTGAGCTTCCGGCCATTCACCGTGGCGCTGCTGCTGGGCGATGAGCGCGTCTCATCGGATCGCGCGCTGGCGCAGCTAAGCGCGCCGGGCGAGGATGAAAAAGGGGTTTTGTTCAAAGACCCCGAAACGGGTTATTCCGCGTCGCTCGGCATGGGTTTTGGCTATACCCGAAGGCTCACTCCGGTAAGATTTGGCGCACGCGGCGACAACAGCAAGCGCATTATCACCGCCAGCCGGTAGGCCGTTCACCCCGGTTCGTCTTCAGGCACCAGGCCGAGCGCCACCATATATGCCGCCAGCAGCGCCTCCTGCTCCTGACGCTCATGGACGTCCTGCTTTTTCAGCCGCACCACCAGCCGCAATATTTTTGCATCGAAGCCCATGGATTTGGCCTCTGAATAAACCTCGCGGATGTCCGCACCAAGTGCGGCTTTTTCTTCTTCCAGACGCTCGATGCGCTCGATAAAGGCACGCAAATGATCGCGGGTTCCTGATGGCAATCCGGTCATGGGATTTTTGTCTCTGTTGTTCGACGCCGTTAAAGGCGATTATGGGTGGAACCCAAGGAGTAGCCAGCCGGGCTCGCGCGATCAAGATTGAGGCGTGAGTTATACCAAGGGTCATTGATACTGACTCATAGCAGATGCTTCGAGACGCGCCCTTACGAGCGCTCCTCAGCATGAGGTATGTATCTGTTTTTCTGTCACAAAACCTCATCCTGAGGAGGCGCAACGCGCCGTCTCGAAGGATATGCGGATCGGTCAATGCTAACGACCCCTGGTATAATTGCCGACAATCCCGCCAGAGGGATCAAGAAGTATCGGGCGCAGGCGCGCGAGCGCTTCCTCTCTCAGACAGAACTTGCCCGCCTCGGTGAGACCCTGACAGCAGCTGAGAAGGAAGGCGTTAATCCATGCGCCATCACTG
>JADFHH010000476.1 GCA_022567275.1 Pseudomonadota bacterium
GGAATAATGGTAGACCCGTAACCAAGCGTAATCGCGGCAAGGCCCGCGCCGGCCAGGCAAATCGCAATTGCTGTAAAATACTGCCTTCGCGGCGGCTGCGCGCCGTCCAGCAACCGGGCGAACATGAGCGCCAGCAAGGGATAGAGCGGCAGCATATAATTGAGCCGTTTGGCGCTTATCAGGCTCATGATCAGCAGGGCCGAGACGATGGCGGTGACGAGAAATCTGAATTGCCACTCACCGAGCGCCCCGCGCCAGCGCTGTTTATTCCACGCCCCGGACCAGAAGAACCAGGGAAAGGCGATGACCGGCAGGACGGCGGGATAAAACCACCACGCTTTCTGGTGGGCGAATGACGACACGATGCGCCCGGCGGTCTGGCGCCATAAAAGCTCATAGCCAAACTCAGCGCCGCTGGCGTTGACCGCCAGCACCACCCACGCCAGCCCCATGGCGGCGCCGAGCAGCACGCCCGCGCCAATTCGCGCGTACCATTGCCCCAGCCCGGCGCTGTCAGGCAGCGGCTCTCTCCAAAGCGGATAAAGCAGTGCTGCGGGCAGGGTGAAAACCAGGATCACCGGGCCTTTGGTCAACAATCCCAGACCGATGCCAGCGCCGAACAGCAGGGTTCCGGCAACCGGTTTGCCGCGTATGAGCAGCAACAGGCCGATGATCGAAACCAGCGCGAATAAAGTGAGTGCGCCATCGAACATGAGCGTCTGGCCGAAGATGAGAAAAATTACAAATGACAACAGCAGTGGCGGGGTCATGGCGGCAAGAGTGCCGCGCGCCGGCCAGAGCAGCTTCGCGGCGGCGGCAACCAGCAGGAAGCACATGGCGGTAATGGTCGGAGGCACCAGCCGTGCGACGCTCTCGATGGGGCCGGTCAGGTCCCAGAGTTGCTCCATGATCACAAACAGCAGCGGCGGCTTGTGCCCGTAAGCGACGCCGTCGAGGAAAGGCACGATGTGGTTGTTGGTGAGCCACATGTTCCACGTGACGGTGAGGTACCGGGTCTCGCCGATGGAGATCGCCGGGCGCAACCACACCCCGGCCGCGGCAATGGCGAGAAATGACACCCAGGCAAGCCAGGCGTTCCAGGGCAGGGCGAGAAACCCCTGCCGCGAGCCGTTAGAGCATGATCCGTTCATTGAAACATTCGATTGGCGTCAAATCAGTCCACTGTGTCAGGCCCGCAAGGCCGCGCGAAGCTGGTGTATCGGGCAAGTCGCGTAACGGCGTCAATGGGCTGATTTGGCCGACCATCGCGCCGCAGGCGCGTCGCGACAAAATAAATTCGCCTGAGGCGCGTTTGCGAAAAGATGGAATAGTGCCTGAAGGTGCGCTTTAGGCCGCGATCCGCCGCTTGAGCGTCTCGCCGCGATAGCTCAGGGCTTCGGCGATGTGGACGCGCGCGACGCATTCCACGCCATCGAGATCGGCCAGCGTTCGTGCGACGCGCAGGGTGCGGTGATAGCCGCGCGCGGACAGCCGCAAACTTTCCGCCGCCTCGCGCAACAGCGTCATGCCCGGCGCGTCGGGCGCGGCGATCTCTTCAAGCAGCGGTCCGGCGCAATCGGCATTGGTGCGCACGCCTTTTTGCGCCAGCCCGGCATAGCGCTTGGCTTGCGCGCCGCGCGCGGCAATCACGCGCTTGCGCACCGCGTGGGAGCCTTCCGCGTTCGCCGGCATGATGAGATCGGCGGCGGTGACCGTCGGCACTTCGATTTGCAAATCGATGCGGTCGAGCAAAGGCCCCGAAATACGCGCCTGATAGCGCTCCGCGCAATTGCGGCCCTGAGCGCAGGCGTAACCCGGCTCGCTGGCGCGCCCGCAGCGGCACGGGTTCATCGCCGCGATCAGCTGGAAGCGGGAGGGATAGACGATGCGGTGATTGGCGCGCGCGATAACGCTTTCGCCGGATTCCAGCGGCTGGCGGAGCGCATCGAGGGCCTGGGGGGAGAATTCAGGCAATTCGTCGAGAAACAGCACGCCGAGATGGGCCAGCGCGGCTTCGCCGGGCCGGGTGTTGGAGCCGC
>JADFHH010000477.1 GCA_022567275.1 Pseudomonadota bacterium
GGGGCGCAAGCGGTCACGGTGGAGAAGCTCGACGATGTCGGCGATGAACTCATCAAGGCTTGCGAGGCCCAGGCCCAGGGCAAGACCACCATCATCGAGATCCTGGTGACCCGTGAGCTCGGCGATCCCTTCCGCCGCGACGCGCTGAAATATCCCAAGCGTATGCTGGACAAATACAAGCACACCGATGTGCCCGAAGGCGGTGTGAATGTATAGGGTTTTCTCCGTGTATTGCGGAAAGCCTTTGGGGTCCGGACCCTAGATAGCGCCGGCGGCTTTGAGCAGGGGCGCCACGACCTTGTCATAATGCTGTTCGCATTGCTTGAGAAACTTCAGCGCCTCTTTCTTTCCCTTGACCGCCTTGCCATCCATGAGGACGTCGCGCCCGCTCGCCTTGATGAGTTCCCAGACCCTCTCCAGCCGGTCCCCGGGTTTTTTATCCCGGTCGGCCCACACGAAGAAGTAATCGAATGACGTAAGAATATGCGCCAACCCGGTACGTGCGGCGCCCAGGAGAAACAGGTCCTGGTTTTGATCGACGATCCCGCGCACCGTCCGGTCGAACCCCTTCAGCCGGCCGGCGATGACGCTCTCCATACCGGGGTCGACCGTCAGGGCGATATAGCCGAAGGCGAACAAACCCTGCAACACGCCGATGAAGGTGCGGTCCGCCTCGGGGCCCTCTTCCAGCAGCGCGCGCAACGCCGTGCCGCTCTGCGGGCCCTTGGCCAGCGCATCGAGAAATTTGTCATAGGGATCGGAGTGTACGGTCACGAAGATGCCCGGCAGGTTGATTTTGCCGAGCCCGCACTCCTTGCGCGCCTTCGCCAGCATGAAGCGCAGCGACTCAAGCGTCTTGATCTGCTGCTTGAGCGTCAGCCGCCGGCCGCCCTTGATGAACAGATCGCGGCGGAAGCCCTGGTTGACCAGAGCGTCCTTGAACAGCTCCTGGTCCGCCACGCTCTGGAGTTTCAGAAAATGGTCTTTCGCTTCATTGGGGATGCAAAAATCGCTGCGATTCGAGGACATGTCGATGGAGCCGAGGAAGGTGAGCTTGGCGCTGTCCATCTGCGCGGCGATCTCACGGAAGAAGAAGGGCGTCCATTCCGCACCGAAATATTCATGAAACAGATAGATAGGATCGTTTTTCTCCATCGCCTTGAGGCGGTTGAGAGACGCGCCATTCAACCGGAAATAGGCCATTCCCGTGTCCGCCCAGGCGGAAACATCGCGGATCGCCGCCGCGACGCGTTGCTGCGGCGTGCCGGTCACGCCCTGTTGCGCCGCTATCAGCATATGCCGCAAGGCCTGGTCGGCGCCGCGGGCGACGGTGCAGTTATAGGAGATGAAGCAAACACCGCCCGCCTTCAGCCTGGTGCGGAGAAACGCGACGATCTGTTCGTGGATATCCGTATTGACCCAGGACATGATGCCGTGAACCACGATGACGTCGAAATCCGGCAGATCGCGCTTGTCGAGATTGCCGAAGCTGTCCTCGATGAATTCGATGTTGCCGATCCCGGCGCTCTCGGCGAAGCAGCGGGCATTCTCGATATGGGCCGGGTTGTAGTCGACGCCGAAATACTGCCCGTGCGGATCGCGCGCGGCCATCACATTGACGCTGAGGCCCAGTCCCGAGCCGAGATCGCAATAGGCGAGCTTGCGCCCGGCCGCACCGGTAGCGACCACATCGGCCGGCGGCCGCATGCCCAGCAGGACACAGCTCAGCAGCAGCTGGTCCGGATTCAGGAACGGGTAGAATCCGTGCGTGTATTCGATATCCGTGCGGTAGCCCTGGCGCCAGTCCGCGCCCTCTCCGGCAATTTCCAGATTTGCTTTGTTCATCGATTTCCCCACGCTGCAACGCCATTATGGCCAGCCGGGCTGGCGTCTTAAGTAAGGTTTATAGGGGAGCCGCGTCAAGCTGAGGAATTGGCGGGGGGGCCGCACACTTTACATGTTATACTAGCCCGAAAGAATCATGAAAAGTTACCGCCAAACCCCTATAATGCGTTATGATTCAATTGCTTAAGTTGG
>JADFHH010000478.1 GCA_022567275.1 Pseudomonadota bacterium
GTCGCCCGTCAGCGCGACGGTGATCGATTGGCGCATCTCGCGCGAGATATTTTTGAGGGCGGTTCTCAACGCCTTCAGATCGCCCGTTTTAGCTATTTTCGTGATAGTGCGCGTGTGCGATTCGAGCTTATTAACTTCGCGATATAAAATTTCGCCCAACTGTTTCATCGCTTGGCGCACATCGTCAGTCCGTAGAGTGTTGGCGACGGCTTGCTCATAATTTAGCTTGGCCCGCTTGGCTTTGTAGATTTCGTGGTCACAACGGGCGCGCTGTAGGTCTTCACCAGGCCTTGAAGGCGCTGAACCATTGCCCAGAATGCCAAGCGTGGAATCGGCGGCATCAACCGGAATTTTGCCGTTCTCGCAGGGAATTCGGCCCGATTTCACCCAACGGTGACCGCTTTGCCGCGAGACGCCAACGCGCCGGGCAAACGCTGATTTGTTCATTTTCGTGGCTGTCACCTGTAAACCTCTATGTTACGGCTCGTTTTTGTGGCTTTTCCGGTAAGCTCTTGCAGCCGTTGAAATATTTTACCCTTGGCTAATGCGTTGTTAATTAAGCACATTTTGGAGCAGAATCACTAAAAAAGGCCTCGGCCTTCGCCTCCCCACATATGGTTCTCGGTCTGGAAGGACCCGCAACTCTGCTGGAAGGTGCGATATGTTCTTGTATTGTTCTTATCACAGGCGGAAGGTTTTGTGTAGGCATTCAGAGGATGGGAATTTCTGCTTTCAGGGGTAAAGCGGACATGGGATTTGCCGCTCAGAATGTCTGCTAATGACCCAGGCTGTGTAAAAACACAAAGGTTGGCCAGCCACATAGAACGAGGTTCTCAGTTTCATCGAAAACTGCTTTGCTTGTGCTCAAAACCTTCATCGGGGGCTCGCTGAGGAGAACCATTTTCTAGTGGATTTCGCCTCGGGCACGTTTTTACACAGCCTGGACCCAAAGCGGACGCCGGCTGTTGCGGCATAAAACCAAATGATCGCGTCGCGACAATATTTGTCATTGCAATCCCGTCAAAGCCTGCTTCTATAAATCTCGATGTCTATTAGAGTGGTCGAAAAGAGAGTCAGAAAAAGGGAGATAGAACATGGCCGAGAAAAGCAGCACGATACCGACATGGGCATGGATCGTTGTAGCGGTTCTGGTGGCTGGAATAATCTTCATGGGCTATCGCATCACTCAGACAGATCAGCGCCTGGTAACAGTGCAAAGTGCGCTCAAGAGCACTAAGGAAACAGCGCAAAGCGCGCTCAAGAGCGCGAAGGAAACGGCACAAAACGCGCTCAAGAGCACTAAGGAAACAGCGCAAAGCGCGCTCAAGAGCGCTATGGATGAGGTAAATCAGGCGAAACAGCACACTGCGAAACTTGTGAAACAGGCCACCATTTCCAAGTTAGAGCTTGAAAAGGCCAATGCTGGGAGCAAAGAACTTCAAGCCAAATTGGATCGGGCTTCGACGGAGATTGATCGGGTCAAAAGCGAATTTGAGCAAGCCAGTGCCAAGGGTAACGAGCTTCAGAACAAGCTTGACCAGACCGCGTTGGAGATAAAGCAATTGAGGGGGAAGCTTGAGATAGCCAATTCAGAGCGCAGTGAGCTTCAGAACAGGGTCAATCAGACCACTTCCCAGATGAAGCGGTTGACAGGCGACCTTGAGGCAGCCGGCGCCAAGGGTAACGAGCTCCAGAACAGTTTGAATCAGGCTATGTCCGAGATTGGCGGACTGAAGAGAGAGCTTGAGGCGGCGCGCTCCGCGAGCGGGGCTGCACAGTCTCAGCCGCAAGCACAATAGTGCCGTAGCAACATGTCCCGAACGGTTTTCGCTCAAAATTGAGTGTTGGTCACAATATCAAGTGTTGGTCATAATGGAGTGTCCGGTAATGATGCTGTGGACGGCTCCTCCACCGGCATCGCGATGGGCCACATTGTGGTTCCAGCGTAGAACCGCGGACGGCAGCGAATGGCACGAAGCTGCCGAACTGGGTTAATCCCAGAACCTTCCGGTTCCGAATGAACAACGGACTTAC
>JADFHH010000062.1 GCA_022567275.1 Pseudomonadota bacterium
GCGCGCTTTGGCGTGTGCGAACATCACCGCCGCTCGTTCAAACCGGTCCAGGCCGCGCTTGGCAAAACTGCCCCCCGGTTAAGCCCCCCTTTACCTTGATCGCGGCACAGTAGGCGCTTGAATCCATCCGGCCCGGTATCGGGCCCTGTGTTCGCGGTGTAACGGGTTGTAGCGATGAGTAAGCGTAAAGCGCCGGGCGTCGACCGGATCATCATCGGCGATTGTATCGCCGAGCTGCGCGCCCTGCCCAAAGAGTGCGCCGATCTGGTGTTCGCCGATCCGCCCTATAATCTCCAGCTCGAGGGCGAATTGATGCGTCCCAACAACACCCGCGTCGCCGGGGTCGACGATGACTGGGACAAATTTTCCGATTTTGCCGCCTACGACGCTTTCACCCGCGACTGGCTAACAGCCTGCCGCGATGTGCTCAAACCCGATGGAGCGTTATGGGTCATCGGCAGCTATCACAATATTTTCCGGGTCGGCACGCAGCTTCAGGATCTGGGCTACTGGATTTTGAACGACATCATCTGGCGAAAAACCAATCCGATGCCGAATTTCCGGGGAAAACGCTTTACCAATGCCCATGAAACGCTGATCTGGGCGGCGCGCAGCGAGAAAAGCCGCTGCACCTTCAACTATGCGGCGATGAAGGCGCTCAATGAAGATTTGCAGATGCGCTCGGACTGGCTGTTTCCCATCTGCTCGGGCCCGGAACGGCTGAAGAATTCGCACGGCAAGAAGGCGCATCCGGCGCAAAAGCCCGAAAGCCTGCTGCGGCGCATTCTGCTGGCCTCGACCAACCCGGGCGATGTGGTGGTCGATCCCTTCTTCGGCACCGGCACGACCGGCGCGGCGGCGGTGCGTCTCGGGCGTCACTATATTGGTATCGAACGGGAAAAATCCTACGCCAGGATGGCGGCCAAACGCATCGCGGCAATCGCGCCATACGATGCGGAAACTCTCAGCGTTTCCCGGAGCAAACGCAATGCGCCGCGCGTGCCGTTCGGCGCCCTGATCGAGCTTGGCATGATCGCGCCCGGCGCCATGCTCTATGACCCGCGCGCGCGCCACGCCGCCCATGTGCGCGCCGATGGCTCGATCGCCTGTGCCGGCGCGCAAGGCTCGATCCACAAGATCGGCGCCCATGTGCAAGGCGCGCAAGCCTGCAATGGCTGGACGTTCTGGCACTATGAGAAGGGCGGCGAACTCAAGCCCATCGACGAGTTGCGCGACCGCGCGCGCATCGAGCTGGGCATGGTCTAGTCAGACTGGATTTTATGAGTTTCCGCACTCAACCATGTGAGCACAGCACGGCGGGCGGCATGGCGTTGACCCCCGGCCAACATACCAGAGCATGAAAAGAGTTACCGCAGGTCGAGCGTAAGCTTGCGCCCTACCGCAGCGGCGGCGCGTTGCATCGTGTGAAGCGTGACACCCGTATTGGCCGGATCAAGCAACCTGTCCAAAGCTTGGCGGCTCGTATTCATACGCCGCGCCATGGCCGCTTTGTTCAAACCCTCGGTTTGCATGGCGTCCTTGATCTGATCGGCCAGGATTTCCTTGATAGCCTGTTCCTCACATGATTCGAGTAACCCGTCTTCCGCGAGAAAATCGTCAAAGCCTGAACCGGTGTTTTTTTTATCAACCATTCTCTTTTGTTCCTTTCATTCGTTTACGGCCAATGTCCTTTTCTCTGTCCGGCGTGGCTTGCGTCTTTTTGACGAAGCCGTGCAGCAAAATCATCCGGTTATTTTGAATGCAGAACAAAACCCGCGCGATACGGCCATTTGAGATATTGCTTCGGACCTCATATAGCCCCCTTTCGAGCTTGCGGCTGCAGGGCATCCCGAGAGGCCAGCCAAATTCAACCTTCTGAATATCCTTGCCGATAATCCGGCGGTCATCGCGATCCTGACTTAACAGCCATTCCCGCACTGGCTCTTTGCCGCTATCGAGTTTGTAAAAATAAGCAAATAGCTTCTTGGTCTTATCAATCATTGAATTATTGTACCAAATTAGGTACTTGTATATCAACCCATTTTTTGGTTTCGGCTGCCGGGCGAGTTCTCAAGCGCGTGGGCGACAATCTTGCGCATGACCGATGGCAGGGCCTGAGCGCCCAACTCGTTCACCGGCGTCCACCAGCACCGCTCCGGCTTTATATCATCGCCAACCCGCGCCCGAAAAACCGCCAGCTCCAGATGGAAATGGGAGAAGGTGTGGCGCACGACGCCCGGGACGGGAACCCACGCCCCGCTCAGCGGCGCATGCGACAGCGGATCGGGATCGGCCTCAGACTTGTTGTCCCGCCACGGTGATCCGGGCACCTCCGTCATCCCGCCAAGCAACCCTTCAACCGGGCGCTTGCGCAACAAAATCGCGTCATCCGCGCGCATGGCGACAAAGGCCGCGCCCCGTCTGACCGGTTTTGGCTTTCGGTAAGCTTTGGCGGGCAGTGCGTCCTGAAGGCCCATTTTCAATCCGGCGCATCGTGGCGCAAACGGGCAGCGCCCGCACGACGGCGCGCGCGCGGTGCAAATGGTGGCGCCTAAATCCATCATGGCTTGCGCGAAATCGCCGGGCCTGTGTTCGGGCGCCAGACGTTCCGCATGCGCGCGCAACTCTTTTTTGGCTCGGGGAAGCGGGTTCTCGACAGCGAAAAGCCGCGCCAAAACCCGTTCCACATTGCCATCGACCACAACCGCGCGCCGGTCGAATGCAATGGCGGCGATGGCGGCGGCCGTATAGGGGCCGATGCCGGGAAGTGTCAAACGTTGATGTTCGCTATCGGGGAAACGCCCGCCATGGCTGCTCGCGATAATTCTCGCGCAAGCGTGGAGATTGCGCGCCCGCGCATAATAGCCAAGCCCCGCCCATGCCTTGAGCACATCGTCCAGATGCGCCGCGCCAAGTGCTTCGATGTCCGGCCACCTCGCCAGAAACCGCGCATAATAAGGCGTCACCGCCTTGATGGTTGTCTGCTGCAACATGATTTCGCTGAGCCAGACGCGGTACGGGCCGGCTCGCGCGCCCGGCGCGGCGCGCCATGGCAGATCACGCGCGTGCGCGTCGTACCAGCGCAGCAGCCTTTGCACCACCCAGGCGGGCTTTATGGGCACCAGGCATCTTTTCCCCATGCGCCATCATAGCCTGTTATGCTAGGGTCCCGAGGAAACCGCTATGAACAATCCACCGAAAAAAAAGCCGCGCCGGAATCGCGGCATCCCCACCGCAATCGGCGCCTATGTGCCGGGGGTGACCGCTGCGGCGTTTGAAACCCACGGCTTCCCCTCGGCCAACATCCTTTCCGACTGGCCCGAGATTATCGGCGCCGAATTCGCCGGCATCACGTCGCCCGAGAAGCTGGTGTGGCCGCGCGTCGCGGAGGGAGATATGACCAGCCGCACGCAGCACCGGAGCGCGGGCGCAACCCTGGTCTTGCGGGTGGACGGCCCGCGATCTCTGGAGGTTCAGCACATCGCACCGCAATTGCTTGAGCGCATCAACATCTATTTCGGGTACCGCGCGGTCTCGCAGTTGCGCATCGTGCAGGGGCCGGTTCGCCGCGAAGCGGTGCGCGAGCCCCGACCCGCCGCCGCGGCAAAAAGGCAACTCCCGCTCGATCGGGACATTAAAGATGAGGGATTGCGCGACGCACTCTCCAGACTCGCCGGCAGCCTCAAGTAAACTCACGATAAATTGGCACACCCATACACACCCTTTTGAGTACGCATTTCCTCATTCCTGCTATATTGGCGCGAAAGAACAGGAGATACACCCGCTCCAGCGAAGTCCTGGCGGGCCGGTGAGTCATATTGAGGAGCAAGACGTGACGGATTCAAACACACCCCGGAGCGGCGGCCTGTCCCGGCGCAACGCAATTGGTCTGGGTCTCGGCGCCCTTGCGGCTGCCACAGGCGGACTGGCCAATTTTGGCCTGGCATCGGATGCACATGCCCAGGCGGAAAAGTCTGACGACGGCGGCATGGCGGTCGACGTCAAGACGGAAAACATCATGGGCGAACCGAACGCGCCGGTGACAATCATCGAATATTCGTCGATGACCTGCCCGCATTGCGCCACTTACCACAGAGACACCATGCCCGGGCTGACGGAAAAATATATCAAAACCGGCAAGGTCCGTTACGTCATCCGGGAATTCCCGCTCGATCGAATCGCCTTCGCCGCGGCGGCGCTGGCGCGCTGCGCGGGGCCTGAGAAATACTTCCCCTTTATCACCGCGCTCTACAAGCAACAGGACACATGGGCGCGAGGTCCAGGCAGCCCGGTGCCACGTCTGTTCAAAATGGCCAAGCAGGCCGGTTTCAGCGAAGAGTCCTTTAATTCCTGCATGCGCAACAAGGAAGTGGTCTCCCACATCGAGAAATCGCTGGAGAACGGGAAAACCAGATATAATGTAAGATCGACGCCGACCTTGTTCGTGAACGGGAAAAAGCTTGAGAAAGGCAACAGCCTCGGCGAGATCGAAAAGGCGATGGCGCCTTATCTGGGCGGCTGAGCGCGCGCGCATATCGCAGACCCTTAAGAGGAAGCTTCCTTGGCGTTAAACCGGCGTGTTTTTATTAGCGGTGTGCTGGCCGTGGGCGCGGGCAGCCTGGCGGGCTGCGCGAGTGGCGGGGTGCGTCAAGCCGGACCAGGTGCGATGCTTGGGGCCGATGGCGCGCCGGTCATGGCCGCGTTTATGAAGCCCGGCCCGTTGGGCGAGAAAGTGCTGGGCAGCGCAAGCGCGCCGGCCACTATCATTGAATATATCTCGCTCACCTGCCCGATCTGTCAGGCATTCCATCTGACCACCTACGACCGGGTTAAAAAGGAGCTGATCGATACCGGCAAGGTGCGCTTTATCATCCGTGAATATCCCATTGGCCGCTCCGCCGGCGCCGCGGCCATCATCGCCCGTTGCGCGCCGGAGAAGGATTTCTTCGTTCTCTATGACAAGTTTTTGCGGCAGCAGAACAAATGGATATCGCAAAAAGTCCGGCCTGACGCGATTTATAAAATTGCCGCCCAAACCGGTATGACGCGCCAGGCCTTCGACGCCTGTCTGGTCAACAAGACAATTGAAGATGGCTTGCGAACGGTCAAACAGCGCGGCCGTGAATTTGGCATCATCGGCACGCCGACATTTTTTATCAATGGCAAGAAAGCCCAGGGCGCGCTGACATTCGATCAAATCAAAGCCATGCTCGGGGCGCGGATTACATAATTCCCGGTAGTTCTGTTCGCCAGAAGCGATTAAGCCAAATCATCCAGATCGATTTCAAGTACGCCAGCGATAGCCTTCAGGGTTGAGACCGTACCGGCTTTCTTTCCAGCCTCAATCTCGGACAAATAGCCGGCGCTGATATTCGCCGCACTCGCCAGGTCTTTGGCCGGCAAGCCGCGGAAATCACGCCAGACGCGAACCGGGCTTTCGCCATCCAGGATACGATTAGCGAATTCAGCCGGGATCATTTCATCGGCGCCTGTTTCAATGTCGCGTCTGACACGCTCGGCACTCGCGATATCGGCCGCATCGATGAGTTTGTCATACTCATCTTCGGGCAGGACCACGAGGGTTTCCCCGCCCGGTGTAGTGATTTTTTGCAAGGTCATATCTGATGCCTATTCGTAAATGCCGCCGCGAGGGCCTGCTTTCAACACTTCGAGCACAACGCCCTGATCATCCACGATCACGCGCCAGTCACCTGCACGGAGCCGAATGTAGTTTGAGCCGGTTAGCGCCTTCACGTTATTGGCGATGCTTGCAGGATCGGCGGCATATTGCTCGATTTTTGAACGGATACGCCTGGATTGACCGGCTGGAATGCGCCGTAATGCCTTTAGCGCTGATTTGCTGTAAGCAATCTGTTTCATGTATAGTTATTAGCTATAAGCTAACGAAAGTCAACCATATAAGTGGCTGCTCCCTAAGAAAATAAGGGGCTGTCCTAGATAACCAAGAAAGGTTATCACTATGGACATGCGAAAAAGCCGTTTAAGCACATACAAACAAGACCGATTAATTGAACATTTTGTGTCTGGATCAACGGCCCGTACAGCGGCAAAGTTAATCAACGTGAATAAAACAACAGCTGCCTATTATTTTCACCGCCTACGAGAAATTATTGCGCTTGAAATAGAAAACGAGACACTGCTTTCAGGGGAGTTTGAAGTCGATGAAAGCTATTTTGGTGGCACGCGCAAGGGTAAACGCGGACGTGGTGCGGCGGGAAAAGTTCCAGTCTTCGGAATACTCAAACGTGGCGGCAGAGTTTACACACAGATCATCCCTGATGCCAAAAGCAAAACACTAATGCCGATCATTAGGGAGAAAATCCAGCCCGATAGCATCGTGTATTCTGATTGTTGGCGGGGCTATAATGTGCTGGATGTTTCCGAGTTCAAACACTACCGGATCAACCACTCAAAATTGTTTGCAAATAAGCAGAATCATATCAACGGAATCGAGAATTTTTGGAACCAAGCCAAGCGTCACATGAGAAAATTTAATGGTATTCCTGCCGAGCATTTCCCCCTATTCTTAAAGGAGTGCGAATGGCGATTTAACAACAGTGACCCAGTAAATCAGTTAGCGCAGTTAAGACAATGGGTTAAACAACATATGGGCTAATTATCTAGGACAGCCCCTTTTATTAAACACCGAAACTATGTATAAACAAGCGGCGTGATTGGCCAGCACTCTTTTTACTTCGGGGTCATGGAGTGCCGCCGCGATATTAAATTCTGCTCCGTGAGTAACTGACATTGTGCACCCTAATTTGTTTGTTTCTCAACATTTATTATAGTTGTTTATCAAGTATTATGTCAATTTTTGGGTGTATTAGGCGGGTTCTTTTGACCGGGTCGGAATCGCCTCGATTTCCTTGCCTATTTCTTTTGTTGCCTTGCGAAGCTCGTAGCTTGAAGCTATCGGGAACGAATCCTCGACGGAGCCAGAGCCAAATTCTAAGTCAGGGTCCAGAAAGATGGGTGGAAGAATGTCCACATATTTATCGACGCTCTTATACGGCGATCGTGCCTCATATTCTCTGCTCCACGAGTCGCCACACGTCTTACTGCTAGCCGTAGACGACGGGGAGCTTCGAGTAGGCAGTACGGGAGGACTAAATTGCGGCATCGGCATAGCTCAAATCTCCTTGTCCCGCAGCATTGCGACTACTTCTTTTAGTGCCGCTGCTGCTGTTCTGATTTTCTCTTCAGTTGTACGTGAACCGAACGAGAATCGAACAGCTCCAGAAACGATGGCTTCGTTGGTTCCGATTGCCTCGAGCACATGGCTCTTAGCTCCCGACTTGGCGCAGGCCGACGTTCTCGATACGCAGATTTCCCGCTTACCAAGTTCGTCGCGGATTCGTCCAGAATCCGCACCGTAAAAACAAATGTTGTTGATTGCCAGTGCCAAAGCAATTTTGAGCAATTTGAGGAAAATTAGAATATTGTCCAAAATTAATTTGACCTGGTAGCGCAAATAAACCTATTACTCGTTTTGTTTTAGATTCAGGAAGATTGTTAAAAATTTGTTGTCTGTTTGTTTGTTTTAAAATAAATTGGGCCATATTGCCAGGATGGTTCTCCAAAGTCTCATTGAAATAGTTCTCGTAATTGTTTCTATCATCTACACCTAATAATTTCTGAATGGAATAAGGGAAAAATTCAGCCAAGAAATTAATAAAGGATTTAATCCGCCCCTGATTTTTTTCATAATAGTAAAAATCAAATGTTGGTGGTAAATTATTTAACATTTTTCTGCTTCGGCCAATCAGTTTATCTTTCGTAAGCTTAATCTTAAAAGGCTCTATAAGACATTCAACATTTGCCATGTCAGTTACAAAAAAGAGCATTCTCAGCTGTTCATTTTTCTTTTCACTGGAATAATTAAAAAATGTATCAATCATTGTAGCCATTTTCCAGTTGGTTTGCTGTTGTGTAAAGCCTTGTTCCAGAAAATTCTTATGTTTTTTTACAAGCCTATCAATGAGATCTACAACG
>JADFHH010000479.1 GCA_022567275.1 Pseudomonadota bacterium
TTGAAGTCTTTCGCTGTCAGTGGCGGGTTTTCCGGGTCGTGTTTTCCAGGCATCTGAGTTTCGTTTTCCATTGGCATATATTACCAGGAGTATTGGGGAATGACTCACCGTCCGACCCGATCCTGTATCCCTCGGGCCATGTACCCTGACTTGTTCAGGCTATTGTTCCGAGGGTCCAATGCGGGTTGTTACAAGCCGACTGGTGGATTGGATGCCCGGAATAAATCCGGGCATGACGATCTGTGTAGCAGCAGGTTCTCTCCACCCGTCACCCTCGGATTTATTCCGAGGGTCCAATCACGGATACCACACTCGACAGGCGGATATCGATCAAACCCAACCGTCCCTAGTATAATATATATACAATCAGCCTCTGAATTTCTAGCTAATTGTATACATAATGTGCGTGCGCGAGGCGCGGCTGTCGCGCACCGCGCCGATCTCTACCAATATGATCCTGAACTACCTGGCGCAGCATGTGCCAGGATTGCCGCGCTGTTATTGATCTGCCTGGTCAGCGACTGCTCTAAGCCATAATCTTGTCGCGTGCGGCGCCGGCAAGAAAGGCGGAACGGGTGACGCCTCTTGCATCCGCTTCGGACTTGATCAGCTCCAGCAGCCCGGCATTCATGGAGATTGTCAGCTTGACCGAGCGCCCGGCGTCAGCCAGCAGGGGCAGCAGGACGGGCACGGCGCCTGCGCCGATATCGGCCTGGACGGCTTCATCGGCGATAATGTCCTCCAGCGCCCGCGTCTCTGGAACAGGGCGTTCAGCCGATCGTTCCGCTTCGGCCCACAGCCGAAGCGCTTGCGCGCCGTTGCGCACCACTTCATCCAGGGTTGTTCCTACCGCGGTGACGCCGGGACAGTCCGGCACAATAAGCCCGTGAAGCCGCTCGTCCGGTTGTTTCATAACCAGTGCGAAATAATGCATCTCTCTCTCCTCGGGGCGGCGCGCTTAACGCCACCGCGCCATCGCGTAGATATTTCTCACGACAAAGTCGGGTAAATCCTTTACCGGATGCGGCACCGTTAGCGTACCTGCTACGTCAGGGTGCTGGAACAGATGGTGGCCGCTCTTCACCTGAACCAGGATGCAGTTATCCTTTTTCAGCCGTTTGATGATCTTCTGGCTGTTTCTTTCACTCTCCATCCCTCCATTTTATACGTATATAATTAGGTAGTCTAGATAAATTCAGGAAATTATACGTAAAACATTCGGTATATTTGTGACATCGCTGTCGCCAGCGAGGACTGCCGCGATCTGAACGACCGGCTGAGGCGCTTGTTCTTTCAAGTGCCATTTATCCATATAATACATATATATTTACGTACTTATTACAGAATTTGAAATACTATACATAAAATACTCGGGTATTTATTGACCTCGCTGTCGCCAGTGCGGACTTGCTTGGGCAAATTTACTGACTGGAGCGCTGGAACAGAGCTTTCAGCGAATCGCGGTCCCACTTGCTTTTGGTGCCCACGATCCCTCGCGCTTCTATGAACTCGGGCGCGTCTTGCGCAAAGATCACGCCAAGGGGCAAGGGGAATCCGGGCTGTTCGAGTTGCGCCAGCGCTTGCGCGCGCGCAAAGCTGGTCTCGTCATGGATAGCGATTTGATCCGCGCTGGCGAGATCGGCGATCGCCGCCACTTCGAACGCGCTGGTCTCATTGTTGAACACCAGCGCCTTGCCGTTCTCCTGACCATAGATCATGGGCTGTCCATGCTCCAGACGCACCGTGGCCTCATGGGATTTCGAGCGGTCGTTGATCGCGCCAAACGCGCCATCGGCATAGACGATGCAGTTTTGCAGGATTTCCACGAACGACGCGCCCTTGTGGCCATGGGCGCGTTTCAGCACCACCGGCAAATGGGTCTGTAGCGTATCGGCGGCGCGCGCGACGAACTTTGCGCCCGCGCCGAGGGCGAAACGGACCGGGTTCACCGGCTGCTCGACAGACCCGTTCGGCGTACTTGGTGAGCGGGTGCCGACCGGCGAGGTCGGCGAATACTGGCCCTTGGTC
>JADFHH010000480.1 GCA_022567275.1 Pseudomonadota bacterium
GCTTGACCGCTTGCGCCATGCCGATGGCGCGCATCCAACGGCGGAGTTGCGCTTGCGCATGCAAAAGACGATGCAGACCAATTGCGGCGTGTTCCGCACCCGAACGGTGCTTGAGGAGGGAATTAAGGAAATTCAAAAAATCTGGAAGGCAAGCGGTGACATCAAGGTGACCGACCGCTCGCTGATCTGGAATACCGACCTCATCGAAACGCTCGAATATGACAATCTTATCATCCAGGCGGCGGTCACGGTGGCCGGCGCGGCGGCGCGAAAGGAAAGCCGCGGCGCCCATGCGCGCGAGGATTTCCCCGACCGCGACGACAAGAAGTGGATGAAACACACGCTGAGCTGGGTCGATGGCAAAGGCAAGGTGAAGCTGGATACCCGCCCGGTGCACAGCTATACCTTGACCGGGGACATCGACTATATCAAACCCAGGGCGAGGGTGTATTGATGGCAAGGCGGTTATTGAGAATGGGAATGCCCGCGTTTTGCAGCTAAAGTGAGCCTATGGCCAGGGAACCGGAAAATCTCGTTCTGGAAATTCTGCGCCGCATCGACCGGCGGCTGGAGAATGTCGAACACGATACGCGCGACATCAAGGAGCGGCTCGGTTCGCTGGAGCAAAAGATATCGCTTGTATCGCATGACATCGCTCGCATCGATGGACGGCTGGACAGAATGGAACAGCGCATCGAGCGGATCGAAAAGCGCCTCGATCTGGCGGACGCCTGAAGAGAGACGAATAACATGGTTGAATTTGCTCTCCCGAAAAATTCGAAAATCACCGAAGGCAAGACGTGGAACGCGCCCGAGGGGAAAGGCGACTGGCGTGAGTTTCGCGTCTATCGCTGGAGTCCGGACGATGACGCGAACCCGCGCATGGACATCTATCATCTGGATTTGAATGCTTGCGGGCCGATGGTGCTGCACGCGCTGATCAAGATCAAGGACGAGATCGACCCGACGCTCACCTTCCGCCGCTCGTGCCGCGAGGGCATCTGCGGCTCCTGCTCCATGAATATCGGCGGCGGCAACACGCTCGCCTGCACGTTCGGCATGGACGAGATCAAGGGACCGGTGAAAATCTACCCCCTGCCGCACATGGACGTGATCAAGGACCTGGTTCCGGACATGACCAATTTTTACGCCCAGTACGCTTCCATCGAGCCATGGTTGCAGACCACCACGCCGGAGCCGGAGAAGGAATGGCCGCAAAGCCATGAAGAGCGGGAGAAGCTGGACGGGCTTTATGAGTGCATCATGTGCGCCTGCTGCTCGACGTCTTGCCCGAGCTACTGGTGGAATTCCGACCGCTATCTGGGCCCCGCGGCGTTGCTGCAAGCCTATCGCTGGGTGATCGATTCACGCGACGAAGCGACCGGCAAACGGCTCGACGATCTGGAAGACCCGTTCAGGCTCTACCGCTGCCACACCATCATGAACTGCGCAAAAGCCTGCCCAAAAGGTCTCAACCCGGCCAAGGCGATCGCGGAATTGAAGAAGAAGATGGTGGCGCGGCGGTTTTAGTTTTTTGTTTTTTGCCCCATTAATGCCAGCGCATCCGCGTATAAGGTGAGCAAGATGGGCAAGAAGAGCCGCGAAAACGACAACGACACCCAGCCGCTCACCCCGGAGGACGCCGTCTTGTGGGAGCAGGTTTCCGGCACCGCAAAACCTTTGCGCAAGGGCAAGAACCGGGCGCTCGATCAGCCCCGGCCAGCCATGGAAGACAAACCGCCATCCGCACCCGCCGCGGCCAGGCGCCCGGCCCCGCGCAACACTCCGGCGGCGAAATCGTCAGCCAAGCCCGCGCCCGCGCCGCCACTTGCAACGCTGGAGCGGCGCGCGGCGCGCGGCTTGCGCGCGGGCCGGGTGAGCGTCGATGCACGCATCGATTTGCACGGCCATCGCCGGCAACAAGCCCATGGCGCGCTTCAGGCTTTTCTGGCGCGCGCGCAGGCAAGCGGCCACCGGCATGTGCTGGTGATCACCGGCACGGGGGTGCCGCGCGGCGGCGGCGGGCGC
>JADFHH010000481.1 GCA_022567275.1 Pseudomonadota bacterium
CGCCACGCGCCCCTTTTTGATCCGGTTCAGCACCAGCAGCGGCTTGCCGCCCGGACCGTGCATCAGCACATCGCCTTGCGCGTCCTGCGTATCGATCAGACGGAACCAGCGGCCCCATTGAGGCGGTCCCGATGAACTCTTGCGCAAACTCCGCGTGACCGGATGGCGGAGTCCGGTCCCGGTAATGGCCGGCCGGTAGGGCTGTTCTATCAGCCGCCCGGTGGGGGCGGCGGGGAGGATTTGCGATAACGGCGTGCGGTACAGGCTCGTGGCAGACGCATAATGCTCACCAGCGGCCACCAGCACCGCGCCGCCGTCCTCCACATATCGCGCGACATTATCGAGATAGAGCAGCGGCAGCACGCCGCGGCGGTGGTAGCGGTCGAAGATAACGAGATCGAACTCGTCGAGTTTTTCGGAGAACAGCTCGCGGGTGGGAAAGGCTATCAGCGAGAGCTGATTGATCGGCGTCCCGTCCTGTTTCTCCGGCGGGCGCAAAATGGTGAAATGCACCAGATCGACCGCGGCGTCGGATTTGAGCAGATTGCGCCAGGTGCGCTCGCCCGCATGGGGTTCGCCTGAAACCAGCAGCACGCGCAGATTCTCCCGCACCCCTTCGGCCACCAGAACGGCCTTGTTGTTGGCGACGGTCAGCTCGCCGGGCGCGGCCGCCACTTCCAGCTCGACAATGTTGGGGCCGGCATGGTGAAAGCGGATCGGGATTTTTACAATGCTGCCGGGCTTCACAATTATTGTTTCCTTTGCCCTGTCCTCGCGGCGGATGGTCAGCTCCACCATCTCGCCGGGCGCGCCCGGGGGGAGCTCGACCACACGTATTTCCGCGTGCTGAACGCCGCCGACGAAGCCGAAGCGCGGCGCGCGCAGCACTTCCAGCCGCCGGTCGAACTCTTGCCGCTTGCCGGTCAGAATCGCGTGCACCGGCGCGTGAAGACCAAACTCCCTGGCGCTGGCGGGAACGTCATGGATTTGACCGTCGGTCAGCAAAACGACCCCGGCGAGCCGGTCCGGGGGAATGCCGGACAGCATTTTTCCAAGATCTCTGAACAATTGCGTGCTGTCGCGCCCGCGCCCGCTGCCGGGCGGTGAGGACACCCACCGCACCTCCAGATCGGGGATCGCGGCAAGTTTTTCAGATAATTGCCTGCGGGCTTCTGCGGTCGCGCCGTCGCGGCCGGTAAAACGCTGGCTCGGGCTCTCGTCGATGGCGACAATGACGATATTGGCAAGCGGTTCACGCTGTTCCTGGCGCAGGGAAGGGTTCGCCAGCGCCAGAATGAGCAGGACAAGCGCGCCCGCGCGCAATAGCGCGCCGCGCGTGCGGTTCCAGGCCAGCAGGAGAGCGAGGAGCGCGCCCGTGCAGGCCATGACGATGAGCATGCCGATCGGCAGCAAGGGCGAAAATTCGATCATCCAGTTCATGATCTCAGGGTCGCTCCTCCCCTATTGTCCAAGCCGCTCGAGCAACGCCGGAACGTGGACCTGATCGGCCTTGTAATTGCCGGTCAGCGCATACATGACGATGTTGATGCCGGTGCGGAACGCCATTTCGCGCTGCACCTCTCCGCCCGGAATAACCGGGAAGAGCGCGCGGTTGGCGTCATCGAGCGCCCAGGCGGCGGCGAAGTCATTGGAGGTAATCAGCAGCGAACTCACCCCGTCCGTGCGCCGTGCCCGCCGGGATTTTCCGGCCGCGCTCTCGGGCGTGGCTTCAACCCACAGCGCGCCGCCATCCCAGCGGCCGGGGAAGCTGCTGAGCAGGTAAAATGACTTTGTCAGCACATGATTTTCCGGCACCGGCTCCAGCGGCGGAATGTCGAGATCGCCTATCAGCCGGGACAGCGCCGTGGCGCCCGGCCCTCGTGTGCCGGTTCCAGAGGGCAGGGATATCTGATAGTCGCGCGTGTCGAAAATAATCATGCCGCCCTGCTTCATATAGGCGTCGATCCTGGCCAGCGTCTTGTCTCCAAGCGTCTTCACATCTTCGCGGACCGGCCAGTAGAGCA